>DBEWTR010000024.1:0-13279 GCA_048205775.1 Collinsella sp.
GGGTCCTCGGGGAGGATACCCTCGACCAGCAGGGCCTGATCGTAGAGCAGACCAGAGTACTGCTTGATCTTGTCGGCGTCGCCTGCCTTCTGGGCAGCGACAAGCTTGTCAAAGACCGGGTGCTTGGCGTTGAGCTCGAGCACGCGCTGGCTCTTGGGCATGCCGTCGGGCGCGCCCTCGGGTCCCTTCTGGAGTACCTTCTCCATCTCAAGCGAAAGCGGACCCTCGGTGGTGATGCAAGCGGGGGCATCGGTCAGGCGCGCGGAGACGGCAACTTTCTCGACCTTGTCACCGAGTGCCTCCTTCATAGCGCTAAAGAGGTCCTCGTTCTCCTTGGTGGCGTCCTCGGCCTCCTTCTTCTCATCCTCGGTCGCCAGGTCAAGATCACCGGTCGCGACGTTCTTGAGCTCCAGATGACGATCCTCGACCTCGGGCTCGGCACCGTCGGCCACAGCCTTTTCGGCAGCCTCGCGAGCTGCGTCGTCCTCATAGATCTTGGGCATATCGGCGGCAACGTACTCACGCATAGCTTGGAACGTGAACTCATCCACATCCTGCGTCAGCAGCAGCACGTCATAGCCGCGGTCGAGCACGCCCTTTACCACGGGCATCTTGGCCAAGCGCTCACGCGAGTCGCCGGCGGCGTAGTAGATGGCCTTCTGATCCTCGGGCATGCCCTTGGCATACTCGGCCAAGGTAATCATCTTCTGTTCCTTGGCAGACCAGAACAGCAACAGATCGGCGAGCTCATCGGCCTTCATGCCATAGCTCGAGTAGATGCCGTACTTAAGACCGCGGCCAAAGTTCTCAAAGAACTTCTCGTAGGCCTCGCGGTCGTTGTCACGCATATCCTCAAGGTCGGCGGTGATCTTCTTTTCCACACGCTTGGCGATGGCCTTGAGCTGACGGTTCTGCTGCAGCGTCTCACGCGAGATGTTGAGCGACACATCGGCGGAATCCACGACGCCGCGGACAAAGTTGTAGTAGTCGGGCAGCAGGTCGTCGCACTTCTCCATGATCAGGACGTTGGAGCTGTAGAGTGCCAGACCCTTCTCGTAATCCTTGCTGTACAGATCGAACGGCGCGCGGCCCGGCACAAACAGCAGGGCATCGTACTCGAGCGTGCCCTCGGCATGGAAGCTGATGGTGCGCGCAGGATCGTCAAAGTCGTGGAACGTGGACTTGTAGAACTCGTCGTAGTCCTTCTGCTCGACATCGGAGCTGCGCTTCTTCCAGATCGGTGTCATGGAATTGACGGTCTCGAGCTCCTGATAGTCCTCGTACTCGGGCTTGTAATCGTCGCCGGCGTCCTCGGGCTTGGGTTTCTGGCGGCTCTTGGACACCATCATCTGAATCGGGTAGCGCACATAGTTGCTGTACTGCTGAATCAGGCTCTTGAGACCCCACTCGGTCAGGAAGCGATCGTAGGTCTCGGCCTCGCCGTCGGCATCGAGCTTCTCGTTCTCGCGCAGCGTCAGGATGACATCGGTACCGTGCTCGGCGCGCTCACCGTCCTCGATGGTGTAGCCCTCAAGACCGTCGGATTCCCACACATGGGCGACATCCTCGCCATAGGCGCGGCTCACGACCTTCACATGGCTGGCGACCATAAAGGCCGAGTAGAAGCCCACGCCAAACTGGCCGATGATGTCGACATCCGAACCCTGCTGCTCGGCGTTCTCGGTCTTAAACTCCTCGGAGCCGGAATGGGCGATGGTGCCCAGGTTGCGCTCGAGCTCCTCGGCGGTCATGCCAATGCCGTTATCCGAGATGGTAATGGTGCGGGCGTCTTTATCAAAGGAGACGCGAATGGCCAGGTCGCCCTGGTCGATCTTGACGCTCGGGTCCTGCAGGCTCTTAAAGTTGAGCTTGTCGACGGCGTCGCTCGCGTTAGAGATAAGCTCGCGCAGGAAGATTTCCTTATTGGTGTAGATGGAGTTGATCATGAGGTCGAGCAGTTTTTTGCTCTCGGTCTTAAATTGACGCATGTGCAGTCCTTTCGCGCTACCCCCGTCCGCAAAAACGGCCCGGTTGCCCGAGCCGTATCGCAGACCTACTATGTTCAGACTTAGATTTTATAACCCATTAGCGCGCATATATACATACGGAATCGAAAAACTGTATGTCTAAGCGCTCCGATGCGCCAATTGCCAAGGAGTGTCCCCAGCTGCCGGCAGAAAAGGAACGTCCCTATCTGCCATCTACGCGCTTGGCCATCCAAACATGGGGCTGGCCCTCGTCTTCGTAGTCTACCGGGGCAATTTGCGTGTAGCCCGCCTTTACATAGAGCGGCAGCACGTATTCCTGCGCATGCAGTTTTATGAGCTTGGCACCGGCATCACACGCGGCGGCATCACTGGCCTCGACGATCTTGCTCGCCAGACCGCGACGGCGCATGCTCGGCAGCACAGCCACGCGCCCCATAATATAGGTCTCCCCCGCTGCGACGCCTTCGTCCAAGTCGCACGCCGGCGAAACCGGAGCCTCTGAATCTGCCGCGCGCTCAAGCTCTTCGGGAAACACGCGCGAGCAACCGGCAAGCTCGCCGTCTGCATAGAGCGTCACATGAATGCAGTTCGGATCCTCGTCGACAGCGTCGAACTCATTCTCGTAGCCCTGCTCGTCCATAAAAACGACGCGGCGCACCAGCGCCGCGTCATCAAAGCATCCCGTCTTAAGTTGGATATCCATGGCTGCCCCTTCATTCAATGCGAACGTTAGGGACAGATTTTAGCGAAAATGGGCTCCACGCACGCTAAACTTCGCGCGAGCCTTCGCCAGGCAGTCGTAATGACCCACGTTATGGGCATCGCTCGCGATGAAGCTGTACAGGTTCTGATCGAACAGGCGCTGTGCCGGCTTTTTCTCGCGACCAAAGCGACCGCCGGCAATAAAGTCCGCCGAAGCCTGCAGCTTGCAGCCCATATCGACCAGGCGCTCCGCCACGCTTACATCCTTTTGGACCGCACGATAGCGCTCAGGATGAGCGATAATCACCTGGTAACCACGGCACTGCAAATCGTAAATCGTGTTCTCGTACTCTCTAAACGCATACGCATCGGCATGCGTCGAAAGCTCGAGCAGAAACTCGTTGGTTCCATCGAAATGCAAGTGCTCCGCAGCATCGATACCAAGCTCAACAAGCTTTCGATGGTTGACCTCGAAGCCCATCTGGAGCGGAAAACCGTCAGCGTTATCACGCAGCAGCTCAAAGGCATCCCACATCTTGTCGTAATCAAAATAGGGATCACGGCAGTGAGGAGTGCAAACGATTCTGGTTACACCGGCCCGCTTGGCAGCCTCGAGCATCGCCAAGCTCTCATCGAGATCGGCGGCGCCGTCGTCTACACCCGGCAAGATATGGCAATGAATGTCACGCATAGGTCAGCCTTAATCAACTAAACGTTTGCTCGGTTGGTGAAGATGCCCTTTTTGGAAGTCCCCTGATCGTCGGAGCCCTTCTTCACCTTCTTACCGTCCTTGGTGTAGTAGGAGTAGTAGTACTCGCTGGTCTCGGTCTCGCAGTAGTTCATAACGGTACCGATGAGCTTGACCTTCTCGGACTTCTTAAGCTGACCGATGGCGTTGAGCGCCTCCTCGCGCTTGGTGAAATCCTCACGCACGACAAAAAGCGCACCGTCGGTCAGACTTGCGATCTCGGCAGCATCGATGAAAGTGCCGACCGGGGGAGCATCAAAGATGACGTACTGGAACTTGGCGGACAGTGCCTTTACCAGCTTGGCAAAGCGGTGAGAGACGATGATGTCGGCAGGATTGGGAATATGCGGCTCGGCATCGAGGAAGTAGAAGTTCTTCTGACCCGTCTCGACAATTGCCTGGTCAATGGAGATCTGCTCGGAAAGAACCGCATAGAGTCCGCCGCGCGAACGAACGCCGAGCATATCGGAAAGGGACCTGCGGCGCATATCGGCCTCGACCAGGAGCACGGACTTGCCGCTCGTGGCGATTGCCTGAGCAAGGTTGATGGAAACCGTAGACTTGCCCTCGTTGGGAATCGAGGAGGTAACGGTGATGGTGCGAATGGGGTCGTCCACACTCGCAAAGCGGATGTTGGCCAGAAGGGTCTTGGCGGCATTCTGTACAACGAGCTTATCGGTGTTCTTTGCCTTAGCCATGCCTATTTACCACCTTTCATAGCCGGAATTCGGCCAACAACGGGAATACCCAGGAGCTCTTCTGCCTCTTCTGCACCGCGGATGCGGGTGTTGAGCATGTCTGCCAAAACGACATAGGCAACTGCGATAAAGATGCCCGCGAGGAACGCGACAGCAACGTACAGCATACGCTTGGGACCGCTGGGGGCTTCGGGGGTCTTAGCCTCGTCGATAACGTTGATGCTCTGGGCAGCGCCGACGTTCTGAGCGACCGTACTCACCGAGCTGGCCATGGCCTTTGCGACCTTAGCCGTCTCCTTGGCATCGGTGCCGGTAACCGAAAGCGTAATGACACGCGTGGTGGTCTCGGAGGAAACAGACACCTTGTAGTCATCCAGATCGGTGAGGCCCAGTTCATTGGCTGCGCCGCTCTTAACGCTATCGCTATCCAGCAGCGTGGCGATATCGTTGGAAAGCATCTGGCTCGCCGAGAGATCGTTGTAGCTCATCTGACCGCTATCGTCGGTCTTGGCGAGAATGTACATGCTCGTCGTCGCGGTGTAGGTGTTGTCCATCGCAACGAAGGACACGATGCCCATGGCGATCGCGCAGACCACCGGAAGGGTGATGACCAGCTTGAGGTGCTTCTTCAGCAGCTGGAACAGTTCGAGAAGGGTCATGCAGCTTGCCTTTCATTTCCCCAGTTCGGATTGACAAAACTGTCTGTATGTTATCGCATCTTTTTACCGAGACCAAACTCTATACATAAGAAACAGGCTCTCCTGTAAAAATGTCGGAAGCAATCGTAAAATTGCACAACAACGCCGCACCCGAAAGTCAAATGCGGCGTCTACATCAATACCTATGTTGTATCGCTATGCGAATGGCTCGTCCTGCTGTATGGGAAACGTCACCGTAATGGTGGTTCCCACGCCCAACTCGCTCGACAGATCGAGCGTGGCGTGATGATACAGGGCCGCATGCTTGACAATGGCAAGCCCCAGACCGGTTCCGCCGCGCGCCTTGGACCTACTCTTGTCCACGCGATAGAACCGCTCAAATACCTTGCCCTGTTCTTCAGGCGCGATACCGATTCCCGTGTCGGCGACCGCAAGGAACGGATGGCCTTCGTCGTTGGTGCCGCACTGCAGCGTAACCGTACCGCCGGGTCGATTGTAGCGGATGGCGTTGCTTGCCAGATTATAGATGAGCTCGTCAATCAAGCGCGACACGCCCTCGATGACCACAGGCTTGGTCTCATGACTTATCGTCACATTCGCCTGACGGGCGACCTGTTCAAGACGCTGCTCAACCGCGTAGATGGCACGCGAGAGCTCAATAGGCTCCGTGGACCCAATGGGCACCGCCTCGCCCTCAGTTGCACGCTCGGCCTCGTCCAAGTTAGACAGCGTAAGGATGTCGTTGACAAGCGCTGCCAAGCGGCCCGCCTCACGATAGATGCGACCGCCAAAGTTGCGCAGGTCGTCCTCGCCCTCGACCATGCCGTTTGCGATGAGCTCGGCATAGCCCGAAATCGCCGTAAGCGGCGTCTTGAGCTCATGGGTGATATTCGCCGTGAACTCGCGGCGCATACGGTCGTTGTCCGCCAGCACCGCCATTTGGCGCTTGAGCTCCTGGCGCTGCGACTCGATACGCTCAAGCATGGGGACCATCTCGGCATAGGCGTGCTCATAGCTACGGCGTGGGTGGTCCAAATCCACCTCTTGCAAAGGCGCGATGATGGCACGGGACTCGCGGCGCGCCATAAAAAACGAGAGTACCGCACCCGCTGCTGCGATAAGCAGCATCGGCGCCACCATCGACAGCAAAATCGCCGCAACGCCAGGCTGGGCCTGCGCCAAGCGGACAACCTGGCCGTTATCAAGGGCGACGGCGCGATACAGCATAATCTCGTCGAGCGTAGAGCTTGCGCGCTCCGCGGAACCCGAACCACTCTCAAAGGCCTCGATGACCTCGGGGCGATCGCCGTGGTTGGGCAGTGTGGAAGGCGACGCCTCGTTGTCGTAGGCAACCGATCCATCCTTGTTAATCAGCGTGATGCGCAAGTCCTCTCGATCGAGGCTACGCAAGAACGGGATGGGCTCCTGCTGCTCGTCGAGGGCGGCAGCAATGAGCTCGGTTTCTTGCGCCAGGTTGGCACTCGTGGCATCCGCCAAGGTGTTTTGCACAAAGAACGCACCCAGCACCGTAAACGCCACGATAACCGCCATGGCGCAGACAAAGATCGTCACAAAAACGCGGTGCGACAGCGTATGTTTTCCCTGGGGGGCGAAGACCACGGGTTACTCCTCCGATGCGGTGGCCGCGGTGTCGTCACCTTCGGCACCATCACCGGCAGAAGGCTCGGCCAAGCGGTAGCCCACGCCGCGCACGGTCTCGATGGCGCTGGCATGCTCGCCCAGTTTTTGGCGAAGCGTCTGCACGTGCACGTCAACGGTGCGCGAACCGCCGTCGAAGTCCCAGCCCCACACGCTCTGCAGCAACGACTCGCGGGTAAAGACCACGCCGGGCTTGCGCATGAGGTACTCGAGCAGGTCGAACTCGCGCAGGGTGAGCTTAAGCGACTCGCCGGCAACAGTCACCTCACGATGGCTGGGCGAGAGCACGATGTCGCCCACGCTGAGCACATCGCTTGCCTGTTTGACCATGCCGCCGCGACGCAGCAGTGCGCGGCAGCGGCTGGCGAGCTCCATGAGCGAAAACGGCTTAGTCAGGTAATCGTCGGCACCGCCATCGAGCGCCATCACCTTGTCGAGCTCGGTATCCTTGGCGGTAAGCATCATGATGGGCACCGTCGCCGTCAGGCGATCGGCACGCAGTCGACGCATAATCGCCAAGCCATCGGTATCGGGCAGCATGATGTCGAGCAGGACGGCATCGGGTACCCGTCGCGCCACGGCAGCCTTAAACTCACCGTCGCACGAAAAGCCTTCGGCCTCAATCCCCTGCTTGCGCAGCGCATAGACCGTCAAATCCCTGATGTTGTCATCGTCCTCGACGTAATAGATCATGTTGAACCCCTTTGCGGCCGGCATGACCGCATCTTAACCCTAAAGGTACCTTTACTAGATGGTATCAGCCAAAACGCCCCGTCAAATAATCCGCCGTGCGCGGATCGGTCGGATTCTTGAAGAGTTGCGCGGTGGGCGCGTGCTCCACCAGCTCACCCAGCAAAAAGAATGCGACCGAATCGGAGATACGCGCCGCCTGCTGCATATTGTGCGTAACGACCACGAGCGTGCAGGTCTCTTTGAGCTCGCAGGCCAGCTGCTCCACCACCAGCGTCGACACAGGATCGAGTGCCGAGGTCGGCTCGTCCATCAGCAGAATGTCGGGCTGCACGGCAAGTGCGCGGGCGATGCACAGGCGCTGCTGCTGGCCGCCCGAAAGACCCAGACCCGACTCTTTGAGCTTGTCCTTGGCCTCGTCCCACAGGGCGGCGCGTCGCAGGGAGTCTTCGACCAGCTCGTCGAGCACGACGTGATCGCGCACACCCATACCGCGCGGCCCATAGGCGACGTTGTCGTAGATGCTCATGGGAAACGGGTTGGGGCGCTGGAACACCATGCCCACGCGCTGGCGAAGGCGGCAGATGTCGTAGTCGCCCAGGATATCTTGACCATCGAGCGCAATCTTGCCCTCGATTCGGCAGTCCTTGATGCCGTCGTTCATGCGGTTAAAGCAGCGCAGCAACGTGGACTTTCCGCAGCCCGAAGGCCCGATGAACGAGGTAATCTGCTTGTCGCGGATCTTGATATTCACGTCCTTGAGCGCATGGTGGTCGCCATAGAACAGGTCGAGGCCCTCAACATCGATTCGCGTCGGCGAGGCGGCAAGATCCTCTGCCGTGGGGCGAGTCGCATCCCCAACCTCGCGCTCGTGCGCGGCCTCGGCCTGCGCTTTCATGAGTTCTTCAAGCTCCGTGGGCTCCACAGCCGCAGCAGCCGTCATACCGCATACCTCCACATCGATATCAATTCAGCAGTATCGATAGTAGGAATCGCGGCTCATATGCACGTGAGCGCATTGTCAAGTGTTTGTAAGGGCACGCTGGCTATGCGGCGGGCAGCTCGATGGTGAATATCGTGTGTTCGGGCGTCGATTCACATGCAACGGTACCGCCGTGCGCGCATACGATCTCCTTGGCGATGGCAAGCCCCAGTCCAGCGCCGCCGCGATTGGTCGCACGCGCCGCATCCAGGCGATAGAACTTCTCAAAGATCACCTTGAGCTTAGCCGCAGGGATGGGATCGCCCTGATTGATAAAGCGCACGCGCACGCCACCGCCGTCCCGGCGTCTGGCCTCGATCGTGATGGTCGAGCCCTCATAGCTATAGGCAATAGCGTTTTTCATGATGTTGTTGAACACGCGAGCCATTTTGTCGCCATCCACGAGCACCGTCAGGTCCTCGCGAATATCAACTTGGACTTCCTTATGCTGCTCGTTGAGGATGGGATAGAACTCGTCAGCCACCTGAGCCAGCAGCAACCCCAGATCAACATAGCCGCGCGTGAGCACGATATCGTGGAAGTCAAAGCGCGTGATATCGAAGAACTCTTCAATGAGCGCATCGAGCCGGTGCGCCTTGTCGAGAGCCACGCCCGTAAAGTGCGCACGTTGCTCAACCGGCAGCTCAGGAGCCTCTTGCAACAGCGAAAGATAGCCCACCACACTGGCAAGCGGGGTGCGTAGGTCATGTGCCAAGTACGTGACCAGATCGTCCTTGCGATGAGATTCGTCACGCAAGGCCTGTTGCACCTTGCGCTCACGGTCACGCACGCGGTTAAGGGCGCCCTCGACCTCCAAGAAGTCGCCGTCGATGTTGTCCCAGGTGTCGGGGTGATCGATCAGGCGATCTTGAATACGAGCAGCCAGCACACAATCGGCATGCTGCTCGCCCTGCTCGTAGCCCTGGTAGTACAGGGCGCGGCCGCACAAGAACAGCACGCACGCGGCAAGCGCCAGCACAAAGCCAAGCATGTTGAATACAAAGCCGGCATCGAACAGCACCGGCCCTTCGATGCCGCCGAGCGCCATGGCGCCAATCGCCAACGTCATGGCCCACGCGGCGCCGCCAATCACCACGCAGCGGCACACGATCTCAAATCGATCGATCAGCAAAAAGCCAACAAGCAGCACCGCCAAGATTCCAGCGATGTTATCGATGCCAATCAGCAGCAGGCTCAGCAAAAAGAGCAGCACCGTTGCAAGCGCGCGGTTGTCGACGACTGACCTCACGTATTCAAAGAGTCGATCGGGCACCTCGAACGCTTGCCTATCGTCTTTTGTCATATCAAGATCCTCACAAGCGAAAAGCGTTATTCGATGATGTAGCCGACGCCCCAGACGTTTTTGATAAAGCGCGGCTTTTGTGCGTCGTCGCCGATCTTTTCGCGCAAGTGGCGAATGTGCACCATCACCGTATTGTTGGAGCCGGGCATAAAGTCCTCGTTCCATACCGCGCGGAACAGGTCCTCCACGGCCACCACGCTGCCGCGATGCTCGACCAGATACAGCAAGATTGAATACTCGGTGGGTGTGAGGCGTACCGGTGAACCGTCCACCGTTACGGAACGAGCATCGCGGTTGATCTCCAAGCCGTCGAGCTGAATGGTCGGCGACTCGGCCGCCTGCGCACGGCTACCGTAGCTGGTGTAGCGGCGAAGCTGAGCGTGCACACGCGCGATGAGCTCCAGCGGGCGGAACGGCTTAACCACGTAATCGTCCGCACCAAGCGAAAGGCCCTCGATCTTGTCTTGCTGGGCATCGCGCGCCGTCAGCATGATCACAGGATAGGTATGGCTGGAACGGATCGTACGCAGCAGCTCAAATCCATCGATATCGGGCAGCATGACATCCAGCAGCGCCAAATCGAACTCCTGCTCCAAGATTGCCTTGGCAGCATCGGCCCCGCTATAGGCAATCTGGACATCAAAGCCCTCTTTTGTAAGGTAGATACCAACCAAGTCGGCGATGGCCTTCTCGTCATCAACTACCAGTATGCGCTCGTTCATGCGTGCTCCTCTCGCGCTCCATTATGCCCGAGGCGACGCACGCCACACACAACAAGCGTGGGTGATTAAGTCGGCCTTAAGCACCCTTGTGCCCGTTCGGGCGCGGATGTGGGCCACGCACGCACGCGATGATCGCCGACGCCGGCAAACGATATACTCTAGTTCCAGAAGAGACCATCCCGTCGAAAGCGAAATCTGTGAAGTCCCTCACCTCTTTTGCAAAGCGCTCAGCCCAGCTTGCCGCCGGCTTTGTCTGCGCTATCGCCCTTGCCGCTGGCGCGCCCACCGTCGCCGGCGCCCAAGTGCTCACGACCGACAATGTTTGCGGCAAAACCGCCGATGCGCGCGGCATCACGGCCGAAAACCTGCCCGATATCGATGCGACCAATGCCCTCGTCATGGGCAAAGACGGCACCGTCTACTATGGGCGCGGCGCCGATGAGCAGGTCAAGATTGCCTCGATCACCAAGGCCATGACCGCAATCCTAACCGTCGAGAATTGCAAGATGGACGAGAAGGTCACGGTGAGCAACGCCGCAGCCACCGTGGGTAATTCGACCGCCGGCTTGCTCGAAGGCGACGAGCTTACCGTGGAGCAGGCGCTGCGCGGCCTGATGATTCCCTCGGGCAACGACGCCGCCATCGTGCTCGCCGAATATGTGGGCAAGAAGATCGACCCTAAGACCAAAGACGTCGAGGCCACATTTGTGAAGGCCATGAACGAGCGCGCTAAGAAGCTCGGCTGCACCGGTACGCTTTTTGAAAACCCGCATGGTCTGGACTTTGATGAGTGGGCTGGCGATATGCACTCAACCGCACACGACGTGGCGCTGATGATGCAGGAGGCCATGAAAAACGACACGATCCGCGAGGTCGTAGCGAGCGAGGATTCCTGGATCGAGGTCACGGGCGCCGACGGCACCGACCATTCGCATTCCATGGACACGCATAACTATTTGCTGGGCCAAGATGGCAACATCGGTGGCAAGACTGGCACCACCGACGATGCAGGCTATTGCTTTACGAGCGCCTACAACCGCGACGGCGACGAGATCTACACCGTTATTTTGAACTCCACCACCACCGATCAGCGCTTTACCGATACCGCCGCCCTTGCCAATTGGTACTACGGTCACAAGGTGACGGTCGCAATCGCCAACACGCAGGAAAAGACCGCCAACGGCAACCCGCTTATGGCACGCATTAGCCAGACAGATTGGACGGACAAGACGATCGACGCCACACTCGCCGATCCTACGGCGCAAGCGACCGTGTTTTCCCTTGCCGGCGAGGTGACCGAAAAGGTTAGCTACGACGATCTTTCGGGCACGGTGCATGTGGGCGACAAGGTGGGCAGCGTTACGCTCAAGCAGGACGGCACCAAGATTGCCGTCGTGGATTTGGTTGCCGACGAGGAAGGCTCGGGGCCGAATCCCATTGAATGGCTGCTCGTGAAGCTCGATCGCTTGGGCCGCCGCATCGACAACCGCCCACTCACGGCAGAAAGCGAGACCGTAGCCAAGGCGCCCGAGGTGTAGGGCTGGGGGAACATTACATTTGAGATTGGAGAGGCGTCCAACGGGGCGCCTCTTTTTGAATACCTCTTAAACGGGATGCGTCAGAATCACCAAAGCGACATTGCTAGCCGTTTACCTTCGCTGTGTCTTTTCGGACCTTGAAAACGGGTCCACCGGGCATGCTAGTAGATCCTTTCGACCTCCTTGGTCAAGGCCCTGAAAAGATCCCCAGCTGAGGGGTCTGCCCCAGGACACAGCGATTGCCAGGCACCCGTTTCTCCGATGGTGCCCGCACTCGTCATAACAAGATCGTCGCTCCGCCTGCGAATGGAGACACTAACGGAGCGGCCATTATGGAACCCATGGATATCGACTTTATTTATGCGCCCATCAGCTAGATAACTAATCATGACATTGATGCTGTCACCATACTCCGGCAATTCGAAGCCGTGGGAATCCATCAATAGCTTCACGTCCTGATGGTAAATGCGGGCCTCGACGACATTCTTGGGCATTTTCCCCGTCTTTGTTGGAGAGCAAAAGCTGATGCTTGGCTCCTCTTCGCTCATGCCTCGGTCAAACCTAAGCATGCACGGGCATACCGACTCAATGGTTCGCAAGGCGTCCGCCGCGACCTTTTCCTCGGTAAACATCTCCACGTCGATGCCGTTTTCTTCCATATAGGCACGGTTTTTACGTTGAAGCTCTAGCCGAACCGCAGCCTCCCCATCTCCACGCTGTTCCCAATTTCCGGAGTCGGCGACATTTCGATCGAATGTAGAATCAACAGAACATGGCGCTTGCTGTTGAGTCGGATCACTGTCGCCGAGACGCCTTAGCTCGGAGCGTCTCATCAGTAGTGTCACAATATCAAACAGCCAACCAAATCCAAAAAGGCCAAAGGTAAAGAGATATAGAAAGAAGCTACCCCACATCCGTGCATACGCCCTATGAGCGCCCGACCACCCAAGAAGGAAGCATAGCAAAAGCGCCTTGTTCGCCCTGTCAACCGACGTAATCTCTCGAGTGAGAGATTTCTGTTCAGGCTTCGTCAAAGGTGTAATTTCATGCGATGAAACAGTAATTGAGGACGTCCTTGACGCCGAGCTCCGAGCGCCTGATTTAGCAACGGCGCGAGCGACATCCCCAACTCCGACGGTCGTTCTGCTGTATACGGCATTGTAAGCAGCCTTCTTCGGATTTTTGATCCACCCCATGCCCTTCTTACCATAGCCGGGGATTATCGCCCGCTTTACCGCGCGCTTCGCTCTGCCGGTCGTTCTTGCCTTGAGTGATGTCTTTAGATTCGGCTTACGCAGCCCGACCTTTACCATATTTCTACTCCATCCCCTCGGAACCCCACACCGGGGTGCACGAGCACGCCTGGGTCTCCCCGTTTTCAAGCGCCCCGTGTTTGCCTAATGTTCACGCCCTTTCGGACTCTAATCCCCAGCTGCCATTCTTGATAATAGACGATATGAGAAAGCCATTGGGGTCGCCTCCCCCGCGGCGCAGCTTCTTTCCGCGGGCTCAGGGTGCCACAATGGGCTTTGAGTATCGGCCCGTGCGGTAGCCCTTACCGCACCTGCGGGGAGGAGGCTTCCCATGCCC
>DBEWTR010000012.1:0-18762 GCA_048205775.1 Collinsella sp.
GCCGAGTTCTCCGTTTTGTTTGTGAGCGCCCGGCCATTTTTCTATCGCCGTAGAAATGCGTGAAGCCCATTTGCGATGACATCACGCGAGGGGGGCCGTCCAGATCGACGCAACTAACGCCCGCATCCACAACAAGCGCGCCCGTCTTGTTCAATTACCATTAAAAAGCATCAATTTGAAAACGCAATAACATTTCGGCAGGTAGCAGCTATGGTCGGTGAACTGAATCTCGACAACCGAAGCCTCCGAATGAGGTATCTTCAGCCCATCCAAGCTAAAGGAGGGGCCATGCCGAGAAAACCTCGTTCAAAGTCACCAACCGGTTATTTCCACGTCACGTTGCGTGGAAACGGAGGGCAATTGCTGTTTGACGATGCCGAGGACCGAATCGCCATGCTTCAGATCCTCGATGCGATTCTCCCCAAACACAATATCGAGCTTATCGCTTGGTGCCTTATGGGAAACCACATTCATCTGCTCATCGACGATCCGGACGACCGCAAGAGCGACGCGATGCACGCGGTAGCCGTATCGTATGCGGGCAGGTACAATGCGCGGACGGGACATATCGGCCACGTGTTTCAGGAGCGGTTTTGGGATTCGCCCATTAAGTCGGAAGTATATTTACTCGAGGCAATTCGATACATTCATCTGAATCCACAAAAAGCAGGACTGGCGGCATACGACGAATATCCCTGGAGCAGCCATCGTGAGTATCTAATGAGTGCCAGGTCACGGCCGCATGTCACCGGCAGCGTTGTCGGTGTTTTATTCCCAACACCTCGCTCATACCTTCAGCTCATGGAAAGTGCGCCGTCGCTTCCCTATCGCCCCAGCGCAACAGCCAAGGTTCGCGAGGAAGATCTATGCGAATTTGGCACGGCAATCGTGCAGAGTGTCGCAGGATGTGCTCCGACGGAACTCAAATCCGTCTCCAAGCCACTTCGCAATGAGGCGATTCTCGCGCTTCGAAAAGAAGGGTTAACGGTTAGGCAGGTTCAGCTGTTGACCGGACTGGGGACATGGATTATCAAGAACGCGTCCTAGCGTCGCGCTTGCCGAGTTACGAGTACGGCGAAGCGCAGCTGCCTGCCGCGAGGCGCCGCCATTCGCCAACGTCACCATGTCAAACAGAAAACGCTTCCGCTGAATAACGTCCAACGGAAGCGTTTTCCCAGATAAAACCTACCAAAAAACCTGTCCCTTTTTGGCAGGTTAGGCCTGGAAGGTGTCGCGGTCGGGCGCGAAGGACTGCATGGCCGCGATGGTGCGGTCGAAAAGCTCGGGGAGCTCCCAGCCCAGCATCTCGGCGCCCTGCGTAATCACGTCGCGCGAGCAGCCGGCGGCAAAGCGCTTGTCCTTGAACTTCTTCTTGAGCGACTTGGTCGTAAAGTCCATGACGCTTTTGCTCGGACGCATGATAACGGCGGCCCCGATCAGGCCGGTAAGTTCGTCGCACGCAAATAGGATCTTCTCCATCTGCGACTCGGGCTTGGGCAGCGAGGCGTTGAAATCGGACGTGTGCGTCTGGATGGCGCGGATGAGCTCGGGCGATGCGCCCTCGCCCTCCAGAATCTTGGCAGCATAGATGGTGTGGTTCACGGGGTCGTCCTCATGCTCCTCCCAATCCAAGTCGTGCAGCAGGCCGACGATACCCCAAAACTCCTCGTTCTCGGGGTCGAACTCGCGCGCAAAGTAGCGCATGGTGCCTTCGACCGTCTCGCCGTGGGTGATGTGGAACGGATCTTTGTTGTGCTCGTTGAGCAGTTCGAACGCACGGTCACGGGTGATTCCGGCGGAAAGCGTCTGAGACATGGCAATACCTCCAAGTGAGTCGGTGCTAGGACACGGTGTCACTATCGTATATCGCCGCGGCTCAAGCCGAAAGGCAGAAAAGGCATACGGAGAAAAAAGCCGGGCGAACGCGTCGCCCGGCAAAACCGCAGATAAAACCTGCCAAAATAAACCTGTCCCTTTTTGGTAGGTCAGTTAACGCAGTCCAGGTTGAGCATATGCGAGCGAGCGGGCTCCGGGTGCAGTAAGGTGACGTGAAACAAGCGGGCGCTGACCTTTTGGTCGCGCCTGTGAAGTTGAACGTCAGATCGCCGCGCCCGGAGCCCGCGCAGCGCCGAGCAGGTACGCCGTTTGTAAAACGGCGTAACCTAAAGATTCATCTTGCCGTGGATGTAGGGGGTGACCTCGGGGGAGATGTGGCCACAGCCCAGCTCGCGCAGCGCGGACTCGATGGCGGCGGGCAGCGGGGTCTTACCCTCGTCGTCGACGGCGCTGCCGCCGAGAGCGGAAATCTTGGCGACATCTGCGGGGGCGGCCTCGATATGCATGCAGCCGCCGACCAAGCGCGCGCGAACCTGCGCCAGGTCAAGATCGTGCAGGTAGTCCTCGCAGGTACGGATTAAATCGATCTTCTCGCGCGTAAGCTCCTCGCCCGTGGGGACGCGCGTGGCAAGACAGGCTCCCGCCGGCAGGTTCCAAACGGGATAGCCCCATGCGCGCAGCAGCTCGCGCTCTTCGTCCTTGGTAAAGCCGACCTCCATGAGAGGGGAGCGTACGCCGAGCTCTTTTGCCGCGCGCATGCCAGGGCGGTAGTCACCGCGATCGCTTGCATTGCTGCCGTCGATGACGGTGGGAAAGCCGAGCGACTTGGCGTGGTTGACGATGGCGGTAAAGCCGGCGTGCTTGCAGTGGTAGCAGCGATTGGCGTCGTTGCAGGCTACTTGGGGGAGTTGCAGCTGATCGACCGACAGATTGAGCACGGGGAGCTTAAAATGCGGCCCCTCATGGGCTTGTCCATCAACGGACCGCTCAAACGAAGTCTGTTCGGGCGTGCCGATGAGCGGCGTGGTGAGATGGACGAGGAGGGCATTGGTAGGCATGATGCGGGCGCATACGGCGGCTAAAAAGCTGCTGTCAACGCCGCCAGAAAACCCGATAGCCACGCGCCCGTATGCCAAAAGCAGCTGTTCGAGCGCTGATAGCTTGTCTTGAAGCTCCTCTGCGGGTGCTGTGGTGTCTAAAATCATGAAACGATCCTTATCGTTGAGTACTCGATCGAAAACTATAATCCTAATGCGTTACTTGCCATAAGACTTCTATCTATGTAACGAAAGTGCAATATGGTATATACGTTATATACAAGTTGCCAAATGCGGTAGAGTTTCGGCAATGCGGCAGCGAGAGTCGATGGGGGACCGATATGATCAAGGCTGTTATTTTTGACATGGATGGAACACTGGTCGATACCGAGCGTTTGGGTATCAAGGCATGGAAGGCGGGCGCTGCCGAGTTAGGGGTTGCGATTGATGATGCGCTGATTCATCAGTTTATCGGCCGCACGCTACCCGATGTCATGGACATCCTTGATAAGCATTACGGCAGCCACGAAACCACCGAGGCGATCTATGTCCGCCACAAGGAGATTCGCGACGAGATGGTCAAGACCGACCTGGAGCTTAAGGCCGGCGCCGCCGAGTGCATAGACGAGCTGTTGGCTGCGGGCTATCACGTGGGCCTGGCGACGTCGTCGCGCCTCGCTACGGCCGAGCGCAACCTTAAGATGGTCGGCATCTTTGACAAGTTTGAAACGGTGACCTGCGGCGAGGACGTCGTGCACGGCAAGCCCGACCCCGAGATGTATCTGCTTGCCTGCAAGCGCGCGGGCTTTGTTCCCGAGGAGTGTGCCGTGGTCGAGGATTCGCGTAACGGCTGCGTCTCGGGCATTACGGCCGGCTGCCATGTCTTTGCCGTCCCCGATATCGTGCCGCTGCCGCAGGACGTGGTGGATGGCTGCGAGGCCGTGCTCGATACGTTGTTCGACCTGGCGGCGGCAATCAAGACTGTGCACTAGAAAATTGCGGCGTTGAAACGAGCGATTGCTCACGTTTGCGCTTAAGCAAAAGGGGTCCGGCAATGGTCGGGCCCCTTTTGCTTAAGCGGCGACTTAGCATACTCGCGGGCGTGCTATAGATACGCACCGAGGTTGATGGCCGTGGCGTCGGTCTGGCTGCTTGCCTGGGTGCTGGCGCGTTCCAGTAGGAACGGACGTACCAGTTCTTGGCGGTTGATATCCTCGGCGGCGACTGCGGTGACGGTACGCGCTGCGGAGCCGACACGGATATGCTTGATCTTTGCCGGGGCCTTGTTCTCGATTTGCTCCATCAGCAGTTGGACACCCTTGCGGCCAATCTCGTAGCCCGGGGGCGCTACCGTAGTGAGCGGGACCGATCCGCTCCAAGCGAGCGGGTTGCCGTCGCATCCGGCCACGCGTACTTGCCCGGGGACAGAGATGCCCTTGTCGACCAGTGCCGAAACGACGCCCGAGGCCAACACATCGGTCAGGCCGACGACAAAATCGGGACGTTCGTCCGCGGGGCGCTCGGCGATTTGGTTGCCGATACCATAGCCGTCGGCCGCCGTGTTCCACTCGCCGGCGTCAATGACTTCGATCTTGATGTCGGGATGTAGGGCAAGGGCCTTGTGAATGCCAAGCACGCGTAGGGTGAGCTGCATAAATGCTGCTCGGCCGACGACGACAATATGGCGTGCACCGCGGGCGATGGCGAGTTCGGCAATGATGCGACCCTGGGCCTCGTTGTCGGCCGCTACGTAGTAGCCGGGCTCGGAGCAATGGATGTCCAGGTGGACGATCGGCACGGGCATCTTGGTCATGGCGGGGTGCCAGTCGGGAGATGCCATGGGCTGAACCATGACGCCGGACATCTGGGTGCCCATAAAGTAGCGCAGGTAATGGTCCTCGAGAATATCGTCGTTATCGGCGTTGGCGATGAGCAGGTCGTAGCCGTGCTTGCGTGCCTCGTTGTGGGCGCCGCTGGCGATTTGGAGTGAAAAGCCGTGATCGAGACGGGGGAGCACCAGGCCAAAGGACTTGGTGGCGCCGCCCGCGAGCTGGCGAGCGCTTTGGTTGGGCAGGTAGCCAAGGCGATTGATGGTCTCGTTGATGAGCTTGAGGGTCTCGGGACGCAGCTTTTCGGGGTGGTTGAGCGCGTTGGAAACCGTGCCCAACGAAACCCCGGCCTCGCGCGCGACGTCGCTGATTTTTACCTTTGCCATAGCGGCCCCTTTGATGCGTTTCAAGTACAAGCCAGATTGTAGCATCGCCCGCCCCTGAGGTGTCAAAACCCGCCTATTAGGGACAGGTTTATTTTGGCAGGTTTTATCTGGGCAAAGGATGCTGTCAGACCAAACCACCACGAAGGTGCCTGCCCCCTTCGGGGTGGGGTGTGTGTATCGAGTGGTATTCAAGTTGAGATACCACTTCTGGTATATCAGCTTGCGTTTGCGTGAGTACAATACTCGAACGTTATGCGTCTCAGCGCCCCCTGTGCGTGGACGTTTTGCAGTCAAGCGGACGAAGGGATTTATCCTATGTGCGGAATTGTCGGCTACACCGGCTCTGATATTGCAAAGAACATCCTGGTCACAGGCCTCAAGCGTATGGAGTATCGCGGCTATGACTCCTCGGGCGTCGCGCTCGAGGTGGGCGAGGGCGCCGCGGCGCACCTCGACGTCATCCGCCGCGTGGGCAAGGTCGCGGGCTTGGAGAGCGAGCTTTCCAACATTGACAGCGACGCTACCTGCGGTATCGGCCACACCCGTTGGGCCACCCACGGCAAGCCTTCGGTCGTTAACGCTCACCCCCACACCAGCTGCGACGGTCGTATCGCCATCGTTCACAACGGCATCATCGAGAACTTCGCCGAGCTGCGCGAAGAGTTGGAGGGTCGCGGCCACCACTTTAAGAGCGAGACCGATACCGAGGTCTTCGCGCATCTGATCGAAGAGGCCTATGCCGAGACGCACGACCTGATGGCCTCCGTGCGCGAGGCTTGCACCCACGTGGTCGGTGCCTATGGTCTGGCTGCCGTGTGCGCTGACGAGCCCGGCGTGATCGCCGTGGCCCGCAAGGATTCCCCGATCGTAGTCGGTGTGGGCGAAACCGGCTCCTATGTTGCTTCCGATGTCATCGCGCTCATCGACGCCACCCGCGATGTCGTGGTGCTCGAGGACGGTCAGTTTGCCAAGCTCACGCCCGCAGGCGTCGAGTACACCGACGAGGCCGGCAACGTTATCGAGCCCAAGGTCACCCACATCGATTGGGACCTGGACATGGCAGAAAAAGGCGGTTATCCCGACTTTATGCTCAAGGAGATTCACGAGCAGCCGCGCGTCGTGCGCGACACGCTGGTTGGTCGTATGACGCCGGCCGGCGAGCTCGACATCGACGAGCTGGGCCTTTCGCTCGAGGAGCTCAACGACATCGACCGCGTCTACGTGATCGCTTGCGGCACCAGCTATCACGCTGGCCTCATTGCCAAGAATCTCATTGAGGGCTGGGCTCGCATCCCCACCGAGGTGGAGGCGGCCAGCGAGTTCCGTTATCGCAACCCCATCATTACGCCGACGACGCTTGTCGTTGCCGTGTCCCAGTCGGGCGAGACGGCCGATACCCTTGCCGCCATTCGCGACGCGCGCATCAAGGGTGCCAAGGTCTTCGGCATCACCAACGTGGTGGGCAGCCCCGTGGCGCGTGAGAGCGACGGCGTCATCTACACCAAGGCCAACAAGGAGATCGCGGTCGCCTCGACCAAGAGCTTCATCGGCCAGGTTGTGAGCCTGACGCTGCTGGCCCTGCTGCTGGCGCAGGTCAAGTACCGCCTGACCACCAAACAGGCACGCATGCTGTTCCGCGAGCTTTCCGATACTGCCGAGCAGATCCAGTGGATTTTGGACACGCAGACCGATGCCGTGCATGAGGCTGCCCTGCTGTGCAAGGATGCGCAGTCGGCGCTGTTCGTGGGCCGCGGCATGGGTGCCGCTATTTCCTACGAGGGTGCGCTCAAGCTCAAGGAGGTCAGCTACCTGCACGCCGAGGCCTACGCCGCCGGCGAGATGAAGCACGGCCCCATTGCCCTGATCGACCCGGGCTTCCCTGTCATCGCTGTGGCCACCAAGAGTGCCACCTACGACAAGACCGTGTCGAACCTTATGGAGTGCAAGGCGCGCGGTGCCAAGGTCATCGTCGTTGCCACCGAGGGCGACGAGGAGATCAACAAGATCGCCGACTGCATTATCCGCGTGCCAGCAGTCCGCGACGTGTTCAGCCCCATCACGGCGAGCGTTCCTCTGCAGCTGCTCGCACGCGAGGTCGCCATCCTGCGCGGCTGCGACGTCGACCAGCCCCGAAACCTGGCGAAAAGCGTCACGGTCGAATAATCGAGTTCCGTCGTTCTAACAACTAAGGCCCGGCTCCGTTGCAGCGGAGCCGGGCCTTGTTGCATTTGACCAGATAAAACCTGCCAAAATGAACCTGTCCCTTTTTGGCAGGTTAGCGGAGCTTGCTGGTCTCGAAGTACTCGGGGAACTGGTCCAGAACCTCGGTTTGGTTGCGGAACATCATGTGCAGGTGCTTGCTGACCAAAAAGCTCGCTTCGATGGGGTCGCGACCGGCGATAGCGCGGCGAATCTGCTTGTGCTCGTTCACGATGTCCTGATTGTCGAGAACCTGCGTGGCAGCGCGCAGCCAGCGGAAGCGCTCCAGGTCGGCATTGGTCTCTTCGAGCCACGACCACACGGTGCTGCGACATGCGATGCTAAAAATCATGTGATGCATGAGGTTGTCGCTCAAAAAGAAGCCGATGCGATCCTCTTCGGCCATGGCCTTTTCCTGCAGCACGATGGCGCGGTCGAGCTGCTCGATGCCGGCCGACGTGGCGCGCGCGCAGCACTCCACGATCACCTGCTTTTCCAGATGCTCGCGGATGTAACAGGCACTCTCGGCAAGGGTGAGGTTGATGGGCGAGACGTAGGTGCCGCTCTGGGGCACGGTGCGCACCAGGCCCTCTTGCGCCAGACGCACCAGTGCCTCGCGCACGGGGGTGCGCCCCATATCCAGGTCGTCGCAAAGTTGCTTGACGCCCAGCTTTTCGCCCGGCTTGTAGTCCAGGTAGACGATTTTGCGTCGAATGGTGTGGTAGGACTGGTCCTGTAGGCTCGTTTCCTGCTCGCCGACGTGCATCGATTCTTCCATAGCGCCTCGCAACTGTTCTATCAAACTCATATGTCAGTTGTTAATTATGCCGCGAATCAGCTCTCCGCGGTGGGTAATTCGGCTGTTGCCTGAGAACTATTGCGGCATCTTAGTCTGTGTTTGCGCAAGGCTGCGCTCAATGTTGCCGTATCATAAGCCGTCGCAAACGTGAAATAGAAAGAAGGAATCCCATATGCAACTGGCAAACATCGTACGCGAGCGCTGGAAAGGCGTCTTGTTCTGCCTGATCATCGCCATTCCCGCGACGTTGCTCGGCAAACAGATTGAGGTGGTCGGCGGGCCGGTATTTGCCATCCTTTTTGGCATGGTCCTGGCGCTCGTCTTTCCCAAGAATCGTCGCGAACCGCTCGCCGCCGGCGTTACCTATACGTCCAAAAAAGTCTTGCAGTACGCGGTTATCCTGCTTGGCTTTGGCATGAACCTCTCCCAGATCCTGTCCAAGGGCGCCCAGTCGCTGCCGATTATCGTGGCGACAATCTCGACCTCGCTCGTCATCGCCTTTGTGCTCTGCCGCGTTATGAACGTGCCGGGCAAGATCGCGACGCTTGTAGGTGTGGGTTCGTCGATTTGCGGCGGTTCGGCCATTGCTGCGACCGCGCCCGTCATCGATGCCGACGATCGCGAGATTGCCCAGGCTATTTCGGTCATCTTCCTGTTTAACGTTATCGCGGCGCTCGTGTTTCCGACGCTCGGCGGCATGCTCGGGCTGACCAACGAGGGCTTTGGCCTGTTTGCCGGCACCGCCATCAACGACACCTCGTCCGTAACGGCTGCGGCGAGCGCCTGGGACAGCATGCATCCCGGCGCCAATGTGCTCGAGAGCGCCACGGTGGTCAAGCTCACCAGAACGCTGGCCATTATCCCCATCACGCTGGTCCTCGCATGCTGGCAGATGCATCTGGCGCGCAAGGCCGGCGGCGACGCCAAAAGCACGTTCTCCCTCAAACGCGCGTTTCCCATGTTTGTGCTGTTCTTTGTGCTGGCGAGCGTGATCACCACGGTGCTTCAGCTTCCCGCGTCCATCACGGCGCCCATCAAGGAGCTGTCGAAGTTCTTTATCGTGATGGCCATGGCGGCAATTGGCTTTAATACCGATATCGTCGAGCTGGTCAAAAAGGGCGGCAAGCCCATCGCGCTGGGCTTTTGCTGCTGGATTGGCATTGCGTGCATGAGTTTGGGAATGCAGCACGTGCTGGGAATCTGGTAGAGAAGTAGCTTGTTTGCGTGCTGCGTGCTGGTGAGCGCATTCTCACGGTGGAGCGATAGGAGCTCTTGCGGGTATGGCTTGTCCGCAGGTTTATAAGTCCCGAAGAGCTCTTATCGCCCCGCCAGGATGGCGATGCGGGGCAACACCTATACTCGCAGGACGGCGCTTTCTGCCCTATAGTGTTTGGTGAGCAATATCGTTCAATTTTGAAACACTTGGTCGTGCGACCGTCGGCGGTTGCATGTCGCTGCGGACAGGGGCAAATCATGGATAGCGATGCCAAGCTGAACATCTTGACCGAGGCCCTGGCTGCTGCCGGGGCCTCGGCATTGGCAATCGATGCGCGTGGGGACGTCGCGATCTCGACCATGAATGACACGGCGCTCGAGCGGGATGTGGCGGCTTTTGTCGCTGAGCGCCTCGACCGTATAGGAGACGGCGCGCGTCTGGTTATGGGGCGTGCGGGTACGCGCCTGAGCCTGACCGTTCGCCCCACCGACAAAGAGGGCGGGGGCCTTTGGGTCGTCGTGGTCCGCGAGGTGCGCGGCGCCGCGGCGCATGCGGGCATCGAGTGGCTCAACGCCGACGAGGTTGAGGCCCGCTACGAATCGAGCGCGTACGGCATCGTTGAGGGGGCGGCCTCGGTGGCTGCGCCGGTTGCCGAGAGCTACGCGCGCGGTGTGCCCCTTATGCTCGAGGGTGAGCTGGGAGCGGGTCAGGTCGAGATCGCCAAGCGCCTCTATCTGGACGGTCCTTTTGCCGATCAGCCCTTTGTTTCCCTTGCGCTTGATGAACTCACCGAGCGCGGTTGGCGCCATGTGCTCAAAAGCGCCGAATCGCCGTTGTTCCAAACGGGGCTGACCCTTTGCATTGAGGGCTGGAATGCGGTTGGCCCCCAGCGCCTCCGCGAGCTGGTCTCCACGATGACCGACACCGCGTTGGCGACGCGCTGCCATGTGGTGCTGACAGCGAATGACATGCCGGGCGGCGGCGAAAGTGATCAAGCCGCGTTTGTGACCGAGCGCTTCGCCTGTGCGGTGAGCGTGGCGCCGGCAATCGCCGAGCAGGGAGCCGCGTCGACGAAGGTTGCGCGCTATTTGGAATATCTCGCTGATGCATTTGGGACGGCAGCACCCACGCTGTCTGCCGCGGCGACGAAGACGCTCGATGCTTACCGCTGGCCGCGCAATTATCTGCAGCTCCGCGAGGTCTCGGAACGACTGTATATATTGGCGGGGACGGGCACGGTGGACCGCGCTGTGGCGGAGGAAGTGCTCGCCCAAGAGGACGTGATTAAGACCGCAACCTTTGGCGCCCCGACGCTCGAAAGTGACCTGTATATCCTGCGACCGCTGGCCGATACCGAGCGAGATGTCGCGCATCTGGTTGTAGACCATCTCCACGGCAACCGAACCCGTGCGGCGGAGGTGCTGGGCATAAGCCGTACAACACTGTGGCGCTTGCTGAAGGACGATGACCGTTGAGCGAGGCGCCCGTGACCGCGCGCGACGCGTGTGCTACAGTCCAAAGCGTTATTGTTTCGATTTGGTTACGGCGTGCGAGGGCATATGGCTGAGACTTCAAAACCGAGCCGCAGAAGGCGGAGCGCCGCGCCGGTTAACCGACGCACGACATCGGTGACGTGGGGCAAACACGCCTCGGGGTTTGATGGCTCGTTCAAGCGCACTAAATACGGCTATCCTTCGGCAAGCGCCCGCTTGGCAATGCAGACAGAGTCCTCGCTGTGGGGCCGCAAACGCGTGGTGGGCTCAAAGCTCAAGCACGACGGAACGCTCGGCTACATCAGCCGCGGGGCGGCTCGCCGCAGCGGGCTCAATCCCGCCGGCTGGCATCGCTACGTGCCGATCGTGGCCGCCGTTGCAGTGATCGTCATCGCACTCGCTGCGCTTGGCTACGCCGGCGGTGGCGCCAACTTGGACGCAATGTTTAAATCGCCCGAGCTCGCGCATGTAGGTACAGAAGTTGTCGAGGGCGCTCAGGCCCAGACGGGCGTCGCGCCCCAGCGCGGTATCGTTGCGGCGGCCTCCACCATCGCCGATGCGCAAAAGGACGAGGACGAACAAGGCAGCGAAGCCGAGACGGCCCAGACAAGCGAAGCGACGACAACTCAAATATCAACATAGCTTGCCGGCAGAAGGGGACGTTCCTTTTCTGCCGGCAGTTTAGGACACTCCTGCGCTACCTAACGTACACCACGTTGTCGCGGCGCGGCTTTGCCTCGGGCAGCGTGTCCTCGGCGTAGCCAAGAATGCAGTTACCGACACCGCGCAGGCTGCCGTTGGCGGGCAGGCCCCAGCTGGCCAGCAGCTCCAGGCCCTCGGGCGAGTCAAAGACCTCATGCGCGCGGTGAATCCAGCACGAATCGACACCCAGTGCATAGGCGGCGTTGAGCAAGTTGCCCATGGCGAGCGAGCCGTCTTCCAGATGTGTGGGCACGCTGCGGTCAACCAGCACCACCACAACGGTCTTGGCGCCATAGAAGGGGTCGCTGTTGCTGCCCATGACCTGGGCGTTGAGCTGTGAGAGACGCTCGACGGTCGCGGGGTCAGTGACGGCGACAAACGTCACCGGCTGACGGCCCATGCCGCTCGGTGCATATTGGCCGGCTTCGATAATACGTGCAAGCTTTTCGGCCTCGACGGGACGATCGCTGTAGTTGCGGCAGCTGCGACGGTGAATGAGTGCTTCGATAGTCTCCATGGTGTCTCCTTGCGGTGGCGTTGCAGATGCCTCGTTCATACCCGCCGGGCTTAAACGATAGACGGTCAATTGCCCGGCCAAAAGGATAGATTCCAATTGGGAAAGTAGGTTTGCATAAAAGTACCTTCAGAATGTGACAAACAAATGGGATGGTTAAACGTTTTATCCCGTCTACCCTGCGGTTTTTTACCACTTGCCTAAATGACGAACGCATAACCTCTGATAAAGGTTTTACTAAAGGAGTACCAACGTTTATCAATGCGCCGTGGTGGCGCCGGGCCAGGAGGTAACATCATGTTCCAGGCTGGAGATGTCGTCGAGACCGATTTCGAAGGATTTCTGAAGCTGCTGCGTTCCAAGACGCGCGCTTTCGTGTCGATCAACGATCACGAGTACTACATCACGCACACCGATGGCTATTGGCGTGTTCAGGATTGCGAGGCCCTCAACGACAAGGGCCACTTTACTGACTGCTCCGAGCTGGTCAACACGGTCTGCGAGGTCGTCGAGCTGCCGTGGATTGCCGGCAAGAGCCTGCATGACAGCTTCTCGGGCGCTACGGTCTATGAGGCCGTCGCCGCTTAACAGGCAATAAAACTCGATTTTCACGTGACCGCTGGCGCCGCCCCCGCGCCGGCGGTCTTTTTCTGCCGATAGGCCATAAAAATGTACGCATTTGCGGAGAGGCTGTTGACGATAGTCAAAACTCGGACTAATCTAGAGACACAAAATTGGTCAAAAATCGGACAATCGAATGGTGGGATAGATGAATAGTGCGGTTGCACTGGTCGACTTCGACCGGTTGCTCAATGGACTCGACCATATCTATTCGGAGTTCTCGCGCGCCTGCGGCCTTTCGGACTGCGCTTACTGGATGCTCGTCGATACCAGCACGGCGGGCGGCAGTATTGCCGTAAGCCGTCTGACAAGCGAATGGTTCTACAGCAAGCAGACCATCAACTCGGCAATTAAAACCTTGACGGCGCGGGGCTTCGCAACGTTGGAGTTTGCCGAAGGCAGCCGTAAGAACAAGGTTGTGAGCCTGACCGAAGAGGGCAGGCGATTTGCCGAGCGTTATGCGCTGCCGGCACTCAAGGCCGAGCAGCGAGCCTTTGGCGCGCTTGAGCCGTGTGAGCAGCGCGAGATTATGCGCTTGATCGGCAAATTCTCTCAGGTGCTCGGCGAGGAGTGCGAGACATTTAAGCGGCATATCGCTGCCGAGAGCCAAGCCGAGAATCAAGGTGAGGGGGAGTCGTGCGAGTGCTAATGAGGTTTTTGAAGCCCTATCGAGGGCTTGTCGCAGTGACGCTGCTGGTGCTGCTGGTGGATAACGTCGGTACGTTGCTGGTTCCCACGATGCTGGCGAACATGGTCAACACCGGTATTACCACGGGCGATGTCGACTACATTTTACGCAACGGCCTATACATGTTTATCGCGACCAGCATGGCTAGCGGCGGCACGGTGCTGGGCTGCTATCTTTCGGCGCGCCTGGCCGCCAACGTGGCTTGCGATATCCGCAATGCCGTGTACGACAAATCGCTCGAGCTCGCGGCCAGCGATTTTGAGCGATTTGGCACCGGATCGATGATCACGCGCTCGCTCAACGACATCAACGTGATTCAGCAGGCGATTCTGCAGACGATTCAGCTGGTGCTGCCCGTGCCGTTTTTGGCTGTGGCGGGCATCATCTTCGCCTGGTTTATCGATCCCGCCATGGGCACGCTTCTGGGCGTAGTCGTTGCTATTGTGCTGGTGGCGGCGGTCTTTACGGTTGCCAACGCGGCGCCGATTTTTATGCGCCTACAGGGCTTTATCGACCGCATGAACGTGGTGCTGCGCGAAAACATCGTGGGCGTGCGCGTCATCCGTGCGTTTAACAAGGAGCGCCACGAGGAACGGCGTCTGGACGAGGTGTTTAGCGACTACGCCGCCAACGCCATCAAAGTCAACCACCTGTTTGTGGGCCTCGACAGTTCAAGCTTCTTTTTGATGAACATCGCCGAGGTGGCGGTGTTGTGGGTGGGCGGCAACCGCGTAGGCGCCCACGCCATGCAGATTGCGAGTATCTCGGCGGTGCTGGAGTATGCAATTCTGATCCTGTTCTTTGTGATGATGGCCCAGATGGTGGTGCTGACGCTTCCGCGTGCTGCCGCGTGCCTGAACCGTGCGCAGCAGGTGTTGGAGATTGAGCCGAGCATCGTCGATGGCGAGCGCACGCTGGATGACGGGGCGCGCGAGCCCCAAGACGAAGCCGATGCGGTGGCCGTGTTCGACCACATGTCGTTTCGCTTTGACGATGCCGACGAGGACACCCTGTGCGACCTGAGCTTTGCCTGCCGTCGCGGTCAGACGACTGCAATCGTTGGCTCGACAGGCTCGGGCAAATCGACGGTGGCAAAGCTTCTGCTGCGCTTCCACGATGCCACCAAGGGCTCCATTCGCCTGAATGGTGTGGACCTGCGCGAGCTTTCGCAAGGTGAGATTCGCGGGCACATCGCCTATGTGCCGCAGAAGGCGTGGCTGTTCTCGGGCACCGTGGCAAGCAATCTGCGCTTTGGCAACGAGGACGCGACCGAGGCGGACATGCTTCATGCGCTGCGGGTTGCCCAGAGCACCTTTGTGCTCGATCAGCCGCAGGGGCTCGATACCCCGGTTGCCCAAGGCGGTACGAACTTCTCGGGTGGTCAGCGCCAGCGCCTAGCCATTGCTCGCGCGCTCATGAAGCATGCCGATCTATATATCTTCGACGACAGTTTCTCGGCCCTGGACTTTAAGACCGATGCCGCCCTGCGTCATGCGTTGCAAGATGAGACGCGTGACGCTGCGGTGCTCATCATCGCGCAGCGCATCTCTACGATCTTGCACGCCGACCAGATTGTCGTGCTCAAGGACGGCGAGATTGTGGGCTTGGGCACGCATAGCGAGCTTATGGAAACCTGCGAGGTGTACCGCGCCATCGCGGAATCGCAAATGAAGGGAGGTGAGTAGCATGACCGAGGAGCTCAAGAAGCAGGGCGGCCTTGTCGATGCCGCCGCTGCGGACGCTGCCGATAAAACGGTCTACCAGGCTGCCGCGTCGACCGAGCTGGATGACGCCGCCAAGGCTGCAGCCGTGCGCGAGGCTCGCCGCCAAGCGCTCTACGAGGAAAATGAGCGCGCCGAGGACGAGCGCGCCCGCGCTGAGGCGGAGCGCATGCGCGATGTGGACGACGAGGACGAGGACGAGAAACCCCGCGACACCTGGGCGACGGTGCGCCGCCTGTGGAGCGAGGCTGCCGGCGACCATTGGCGCTTCTATATCGTGTTCGCGAGCATTGTGTTCTATGCCATCTTTAACACCGCTGCGCCGGCATATAGCGCCCGTGTGATCGATGAGCTGTGGGGCCACATTCAGGTGGCGTTTGCCAACAACGCCACCTTCAACATCACCTGGGAGAACTGCGGCAGGACCATCTTCATCTACTTTATGATTTGGACGGCCGCCGCCTCGTTCTACGCGCTCCAGAGCTTTTTGATGTCGAGCGTTGCCGAACGCCTCAACCTGTGCCTACGCAACCGCATCGCACAAAAGCTCAACCGTCTGCCGCTTGCCTTTTTTGACGCGCATCGTCCCGGTGAGGTCGTCAGCCGTGCGACCAACGACTTGGACAAGATGTCCGAGAGCATGCAGCGCGGCTTGCTGCAGCTGCTGGTGTCGATTGGCACCGTGGTGGGCGCCGTGAGCGTGATGTTCGTGTTTAGCGTGCCACTTACGCTGGTCTTTTTGTTCTTTACGGCGTTGTCGCTGCTGGTGACCAAGGTGGTCTCGCGCCGCACGCATGACGTAACCGGTGAGCGCCAAGAGTGGGTGTCCAAGATTACGAGCGCGGTCGAGGAAGGCTACTCGGGCCGTCTGGTGATTCGCGCGTTTAACCGCGAGCGCCAGAGCTCTGCCGAGGTGCACGAGGCCTCGGGCGAGCTGGCACGTGTGAGTGCCAAGGCCGACTTCATGATTAACGCCGTCGGCCCCGCGGTGCGCTTTATCGGCCGCTTGGCACAGATCGTGATTGCGATTGTGGGCTGCAGCATGCTGGTTGCCGGCCACATGACTGTCGGCGTGTTCCAGGCGTTCTTCCAGTTTATCTACGAGGCATCTGAGCCCATGACGCAGCTGTCGTTTACCTTCAACTCGCTGCAGAGCGCGCTGGCGAGTGCGGAGCGCGTGTTCGACCTGCTCGATGAGCCCGAGATGGAGGTGGATCCGCAGCCGGGCGAGGCTGCCAGGCTACCGGGTCGCGTGGAGGGCCGCGTCGCCTTTGAGCACGTGCGCTTTGGCTACACGCCCGAAAAGCCGCTTATGCGCGACGTGTCGTTTACCGCCGAGCCGGGCCAGAAGATTGCCGTGGTGGGAACCACGGGCGCAGGCAAGACGACGCTCATCAACTTGCTCATGCGCTTTTACGAGATCGACGGTGGCCGCATTACGCTCGACGGTGTGGATACGCGCCTTATGAACCGCGGCGAGCTACGTCAGCAGTTTGGCATGGTGCTGCAGGACGCCTGGCTGTTCGACGGCACGATTGCCGAGAACATCGCCTACGGCTGTCCCGAGGCAACGCGCGAGGAGATTGTTGCGGCTGCGCGCGCCGCCCAGGTCGATTTCTTTGTGCGCACCATGCCGCAGGGCTACGACACGCGCGTGGTCAACGATGCCGAAAGCATCAGCCAGGGCCAGCGTCAGCTGCTGACCATCGCGCGCGTGCTGCTCAACAACCCGGCGATTCTCATTCTGGACGAGGCGACCTCAAGCGTGGACACGCGTACCGAGCTTGCCATCGGTCGTGCCATGGATGCGCTTATGCGCGGGCGCACGAGCTTTGTGATCGCACACCGCCTGTCGACGATTGTGGATGCTGACCTGATCTTGGTCATGGATCACGGCAACATTATCGAGCAGGGCACGCATAAGGAGCTGCTGGCTGCCGAGGGTGCCTACGCCGACCTCTATCTGAGCCAGTTCGCATAATGTGACAAAGGGACAGTCCCTTTGTCACATCAAAAGGAATGGCGCGCCGGGGATGAATTCCCTGGCGCGCCTTCTTGCGTTGATGCCGATGTCGTTTTGTGCCGCTTGCGTTCCTAGCGTTCGTCTACGAGCTTGGCGACGAGGGCCTTGAGCTCGGCCACTTCTCGCTCGAGTTCTTTGACGCGGCGGGCATTCTCGGTGATGCCCTGGCGGTTGAGGGCACTCTGCTCGGCGGCGTCATCGGGCATGTACTCGCGATGCTGCTTGGCGTCGAAACTTTCCTCGAACACACGGCAGCCGTTGCGCTTGATGATACGTCCCGGCACGCCCACGACGGTGCAGTTGTCGGGCACGTCTTTGACGACGACCGAGTTGCCGCCGATCTTGACGTTGTTGCCGATGCGGATGTTGCCGAGTACCTTGGCGCCCGTGCCCACGGTGACGTTATTGCCGAGCGTTGGGTGGCGTTTGCCGGTCTCGTTGCCGGTGCCGCCAAGCGTGACGCCCTGGTAGAGCACGCAGTTGTCGCCCACAATGGTGGTCTCGCCGATGACGACGCCCATGGCGTGGTCGATAAAGAAGTGCTTACCAATCTGCGCGGCAGGGTGAATCTCGACGCCGGTGATGTGGCGGGTGAGCTGCGAGAGCACGCGGGCGAGCGAGCGATGTCCATGCTCCCACAGCCAGTGCTCGGGCACGTGGTTCCACTTGGCGTGCAGGCCAGGATAGGAAAGGAAGATGACCAGACCGTTTTGCGCGGCGGGGTCCTGCGCTTGGACGGTCTTGATGTCCTCGCGAATGGTATTGATAAAGCTCACCGGCCGCCCTCCCTTAGCGCCATGGCAATGCGATTCAATAAAGTATAGCGATTTGCTAGGGATTAGGAAGAGCAATCTTGGCGGCTTTGCGCTACAAGTGTCAGTTATGCAAACTTGCTGGTAATGGAGTCATGCTTTTGTGGGGTTGCGCACGAGGGGGCACCGCAACCGTATACTGGTCAACTTGGACGTATCCGCGCCCACAACTGAGAGGTTTTACTTCATGGGTTTCATCAATTTTATCGCCGAGCTGCTTAAGGACCCGCGCACCGCGATCGCCAGCTGGATCGCCGCCGGCCCGCTTATGGCCTACGGCTGCGTATTCCTGATCATCTTTATCGAGACGGGCGTGGTGTTCTTCCCGTTCCTTCCCGGTGATTCGCTGCTGTTCGCCTCGGGTTTCTTTGCCCACAACGGCGGCTTTAACATCGTGGCGCTTCTGGCCACCGCATGGGCCGCTGCCATTTTGGGCGATCAGTGCAACTTTATGATCGGTCACTTCTTTGGCCGCAAGATCATCGCTTCGGGCAAGGTCAAGGCCATGACGCCCGAGCGCATCAAAAAGTCCGAGGACTTCTTGGACAAGTGGGGTCACCTGGCCATCTTCCTGGGTCGCTTCTTCCCGTTTATCCGCACCTTTGTGCCCTTTATCGCTGGCATGGGCGGCATGCACTGGCGCAACTTTGTCGTCTTTAACGTGCTGGGCGGCATTACCTGGTCGACGGTCTTTACGCTGCTGGGCTACTTCTTTGGCGGCATTCCCTTTGTGCAGGAGCACTTTGAGCTGCTGATTATCGGCATCGTTGCCGTGTCGATCATCCCGACCGTGGTCGGTCTGGTTAAGGCCAAGCTGGGTAAATAGAACGCCTAGCTCGAGCCAGCGCGCAGACCGTACAGTTGAGGCCCGTCACCGCTTACGGTG
>DBEWTR010000055.1:0-3796 GCA_048205775.1 Collinsella sp.
CAGCGTCAAAATGAGCTGCTCGCCGCCGACTACGACCTTAAGACGCACCTGGCAGACCAAGAGGCCGAGACCTTGCTGGTCCAAGACGTGGACCAGGCGCTTGCCCGCGCGCTCGAAGGGATGTACGACCTGCTGAGCTCGCTGCCGCCGTTGACCGATGAATCGTCTTCGCACGAGCGTTACCGCATGCTGCAGCGCGCCAAGATGCTCGTCGCCTATTGCAAGCGCAAGGGGTCGCTCACGTTGGCACAGCACGGGGAGAGCGGTTTTGATCGCGACCGCATTCAGCTCATTGCCAACGAGCTCGCAAGCGACCTGCGCACCATCGATATCGATTGCGCCTCGATTATCGCCATACGGCGCCCGTTGCACGCCAGTACGGTAAGCGCCCTGTACGACTGCGTGTATGACTTTGCGTTTTTTGCCTACACCACCGACCATCCGGCGCTTATGTATCACTTGGGCGACCATGACCGATGCAGTGTCGAGCTACGCGCCACGCTTTTTTCCAACGATGATGCAGATCTTTCGCAGACGCCCGCTGCGCAAGAGCTCGATAGCGCTCTGCAAGGGCGCAACGTGGCATACCGCCTTGAGGGCGAGCCCGGCCAGCTGCGCATGATCGTCTTGATGCCGAGGGCGGGTGAGTGACGATGCAGATTTCGCTTATTCTTCCCCAAATCGTTGCGCTCGATGTTGTCTTTGCCCTGGCTGCGTGTCTGCAGACGATCCACGTCCCGCTCATCGCATCGCGCCGCTCGTCCTATAACCGTAAGGTGATTTGTGCCTACGAGGCGAGCCTTGTGCTTCACCTAGTTATTTCGGCGCTCATCTTGTTCGCGTCGTCTGGCTCATATCTGGTGGCGCCGCTTGACGTTTGTGCCAGGGCAATGGGCGGAGCGCTGTGGCTCAATGCCGCAATCTTTGCCTACGGCGTGGTGCTTATGGTGCGTTATCGTCGCCCCGTCATGCTGGCCGAACTGTTGCTCGTTGCCGCCGTGACGCCGCCGGTGGTTTTTGCCATGGGCTCGGCGTGGACCACGGTCCTTATCGCAGAGGGAGCGTTCTTCCTGTTCCGCTCCATTGCGGCGCTCTTGATGGATGTCCGCAACCGCCAGGAGGATATCACCGCGTTCTCGACGATCGAAACCATCAACGTGATTCCCGTGGGCATCCTGTATCTGGACCCGAGGGGCCGTCCGCTGCTCATGAACCGCTGCATGCGAAAAAACCTGGTGGAGCTTCATATGCCCACCGACCTAGGCGATATGAGCGGTACATGGAACGACTTGCGCAAACTCAGCATGCAAATGCCCGAAAGCAGCAGGAACCGTGTGCGGATTAATCTGGACCGCTTTGGTGAGGCGCGGGCGGTGGTCGAGGTTTCTCCCGCCGAGATTCGCTTGTTTGTGCACGATGACGTTATGGTTTCGGGCCGCCTCTTCGAGCGCATTATCGGCCTGGATGTAACAGAGTATGCGCATGCTCATGATCGCCTGGCGCAAGCCAACCACCTGCTTGAGCTTGCGGGCCAAGAGCTCCAAGCCCAGATCGAAGAAGTCAAAAAAGTTGCTGACAATGCGGCCTATCTGCGTATGCGCGCTCGCGTGCACGACGTGATCGGGCAGCGCCTGTCCATCCTCCATCGTTATCTGGAGGAGGGGCGCCTGGATGACGAGTCACTCGAGCAGATCGACCCGCTGCTGCGCTCAATCGCTGCCGATCTGCGCAGCGGGGGCGACACCGAACCGGCAGAGCAACTGGGCGATATCGTCCATGCCTTTGGCCTGGTGAGCGTGCAGATCGATGTGGAGGGCGAGCTGCCAAACGACGCGCGTGTCGCCGCAGCATTTTTGCAGATTATCCGCGAAGCCTCGACCAATGCCACCAAGCATGCACAGGCGCATCGGGTCCACGTGCGTCTGTGGCAGGAGGGGGCGGATGCTGGCGCCGTCGCGCGCATGACGATTTCTAACGACGGGTCCCCGGCCCCCGTATCGTATCGCGAGGGAACGGGTATCCCAGGTATGAGGCATGTCGCGCAAGATCTGGGTGGCAGCCTAGAGGTCCACGCCGCCCCGCCCTTTACGCTTGCGGTGTCCATCCCGCTTACGCCCAACGCTGCTGTTCGGAGGAGAAGCTCATGATCCGCGTCCTTATAGTCGAAGACCAGGCCATCCTGCGCGAGAGTCTGGCGCGCTCCGTTGGCGACCAGCCCGATATGACCGTTGTTTCCGCCATTGCCGATGCTTCCGAGGCCTTGGGTGTCGCGCTCAAGGAGCGTCCGGACATGATACTGATGGACGTATGCACCGAGCATGATTCCAACGGCATCGTGGCGGCGGCGCGCATTAAAGAACAACTGCCCGAGTGCCGCATCATTATCATGACCGGCATGCCCGAGATCACCTTTGTCGATCAGGCTCGCGAGGCGGGCGTCGATAGCTTTGTGTACAAGAACGTCGGTATCGACGAGCTGTTCGCCGTGATGCGCTCTACGCTGGCGGGCTATTGCACGTTTCCCAAGCCGCCCGAGAGCATTTTTTCGGGCACGGCGGCACTCGACGATGTCGAGCTGTCGATTTTGCGCCTTGCCTGCGAGGGCAAGAGCCGCCGCGAGATCGCGGCCGAGCTGTTTATGAGTGAGGGTACCATCAAGCGTCGCATCTCGGAGATTCTCAACAAGACCGGCTACGACAACATCATGCGCCTGGCCGTGCGCGCGGTAACGGAGGGCAGCATCGTTCCCAACATGAAGCGCTAACGCTCGTTACGCATCGGCATAAAGCGGCGGGGCCGCAGGATTATCTCCTGTGGCCCCGCTTGACATGTGCGCGGATGTGTCCGCCAATCCGCGGCTGATGTTACGTGCCGTTACGCGATGGTTGCGGTGTAAGAGGCGACGTCCTCGTAGGAATCGGTCAGATAGGCGTCGATGCCGATGGTCGTGTTGACCAGGTCGTCAAGGCTGTCAAGCTCGCCGTTCGAGAACGTGAATTCCTCGGTGGCGTTGGTGCCGGGCATCAGGTGAGCCGAGAACCAGGGTTCCTTCATGGTGCCGTTGACGTTGGTCTTGCCGGAAGGAGCGTAGAAGGTCAGGTCCTTGTCGCTCTTGTTGGTGATGTTGACGACAAAGCCGATGTCGCCCCAGTCGTCCTTGAACTTCTCGGTGATGGTGATGGTGCACAGGTCGTCATCGGCGACGGTGACGGCGGGGGAGATTTCGATGCTCTGGACGTCGTCGTCTTCGACGGCCTCATCGATCTCCTCTTCCTTCTCGGCGTTCTCGCGATCCTTCTTTACCGTACCGGACAGATCCTTGTCGGACTTGGTGAAGATAAACTTGTCGCCGTCCACCTCCAGGACGAGCTTGTCGTCCTTGAGCTTCAGATCGTGCGATTCATCTTCGGCGGTGACGGTTGCGGTGGTGGCGTCCTTGGCCTCCCACTTAAGGTCGACAACCTCAAGGAACAGGTCGAGGGTGCCCGTGCCGTCCTCATCGAGGATCAGGATGCAGTTGACGCCCCACTCCTTGAGCATGTCCATGTACTCATCGGTGAGCTCTTCGCCATCCAAGGTTCCACCCGAGTACTGCCAGCTGCCGACGAAGTTGGCCTTGGGGTCTTTGCCGCCGCCGCTGCAGCCCGTCAGGGCAAAGGCGAGCGCCAGGACGCATGTCAGAAATGCGAGCACGGACTTTTTGAACGTTGTCTTCATGGTGTCCTCCTTTATCGAACGAAACCCATAGAAACAAATGCGGGGGTGGCGGATCCCCCGCCAATTACCAGATAGAGGG
>DBEWTR010000056.1:0-16870 GCA_048205775.1 Collinsella sp.
CGCAGGTAAATTGTCTGCGGCCGAGTCGATGAGTCCGCGACCCGGGTGTGCGTTGGTTCGCATGCCGGCTGAACTGGTGAGATCCCAGTACCAACGGTTAGAGTCCGGATGAAAGAGGCAGGTGATCTTATGTCTGAACAGTCGCAGCATATCCATTTTGAGAACACGAATAGGTGGAGCACCAAACAGCTCGTTACCATGGCGTTGATGTGCGCCTTGGGTGCCCTGTTTATGTACGTGCAGCTGCCCATCCTTCCTTCGGCGCCGTTTTTGACGTATGACCCGTCGCTGGTGCCGGCGATGGTGTGCGGATTTGCGTATGGCCCCGGTGCTGGTACCGCTGTTGCAGCCATGGCGATCGTTATCCATGCGCTCACTACGGGTGACTGGGTCGGCGCGCTTATGAACCTGGTTGCCACGCTGGGCTACATTCTGCCCGCGGCTATTGTCTACCAGAAGATGCATACCTATAAGGGTGCCGTGATTGGCCTGGCGCTCGGCGTTATTGCCGCTACGGCGTTGTCTATGGTCGCAAACCTTACCATTGGCGTATGGTTCTGGTATGGCTCGGTCGATGTGATCGCCCCACTCATGATTCCTGCCGTGCTGCCGTTCAACCTTATCAAGACCGTGCTCAACTCGGTGTTGACGCTCGCGGTGTACAAGGCGGTCTCTAATCTCATCACGCCCAAGAAGGACCAGGTCAAAGGCCGCGCATGATTGAGTGTCGGGGCGTTTCCTTTAGCTATGACGGTGCCGCGCCGGCACTCGACGGCGTCGATCTGAACATCGAGGATGGCGAGTTTTTCTGCATCCTTGGTGGCAATGGGTCGGGCAAGTCGACGTTTGCCAAGCATCTGAATGCACTGTTGCAGCCCGATGCGGGCACGGTACGCGTCAACGGCATGGATGCGTCCGATCCCGAGCTGGTTTACGACATTCGTTCGACCGCGGGCATGGTATTCCAGAATCCCGATGACCAGCTGGTGGCAACGCTTGTCGAAGATGACGTTGCGTTTGGTCCCGAAAACCTTGGCGTGCCGTCGGCGCAAATTGCGCGGCGCGTACGCGAGGCGCTGAAGGGTGTGGGCCTGGTGGGCTTTGAGCGTCACGAGACCCATGCGCTTTCGGGCGGCCAAAAGCAGCGCGTGGCGCTTGCCGGCGTGCTCGCCATGGAGCCGCGCGTGCTCATTTTGGATGAGGCTTCTTCGATGCTCGATCCACGTGGACGCAAGGGCCTCATGAAGGCTTGCCACGCGTTGCACAATCGTGGCATGACCATCGTGATGATTACGCACTTTATGGAAGAGGCCGCCGAGGCCGATCGTGTCGCGGTGTTTCAGGCGGGTCGCGTTGCCATGCTCGGTAAGCCCGAGGAAATCTTGACGCGGGCGGACGAACTTGCGCAGCTCAACCTGGATATGCCGGTGTCGTGCTGCCTAGGTAGGGCACTTCGTGAGAAGGGCGTTTCCGTTTGCGCGCAGGTGCGCGAGGCAGATATGGTCGCCGAGATTGCACAGGCTTATGCCGAGCGGAGCGGGACGGACATCGCAGGGCAGCCTTCCGCATCCGATTCTCATGTGCTTGACAATGGATCCTCTGCGGCCGACGGGATAGCCGCGTCGGAGCCCGTTATCGAGATCTCGCACCTCTCGCATAGTTACTCGCTGAGCGCCCGCGAGCGCCGTCGATGGCGCAAGCGCTCGACCACTGCGGACGCATCGAGCAAACAAGCTCTTTGGGGCAACGATCCAAACAGCCCCTGGGCGCTACGTGATGTTTCGCTGACGGTGCGCCGCGGCGAGTTTCTGGGATTGGCGGGTCATACCGGCTCGGGTAAATCGACGCTGGTTCAGCATCTCAACGGGTTGATTCGTCCGCAGGAGGGAAGCGTTTGCGCGCTGGGGCTCGACCTATCAAGCAAGAAAGACGCCGCCGCGGTTAAGGCCAAGGTCGGCGTGGTGTTTCAGTATCCCGAGCGCCAGCTATTTGCCGAGACCGTGGCGCAGGACGTGGCGTTTGGCCCGCGCAACCTTAGCCTGCCACAAGACGAGGTTGCACGCCGCGTTGCGTCATCGCTTGCGCGCGTGGGCCTCGACCTTGCCGCGATAGGCGACAAGAACCCCTTTGAGCTTTCGGGCGGCCAGCAGCGCCGCGTGGCGTTTGCCGGCGTGCTCGCCATGGAGCCCGAGGTGCTGGTGCTCGACGAGCCCATGGCGGGGCTCGATCCGGCTGCGCGCGGGGATTTCCTGGGGCTCATCGATCGACTCCATCGCGAGGGCCTGACTGTTGTCATGGTTTCGCATAGCATGGATGACCTGGCAAATTGCTGTGACCGTATCGTTGTGATGAACGAGGGCGCCGTGTTTGCCGAGGGAACGCCCGCGCAGGTGTTTGCGCGCGCGAACGAGCTCAAATCGATCGGCCTGGGCGTTCCTGCCGCCCAGCGCATGGCGCTGGCGCTTGCGCAAGCCGGTGTGCCGCTCCGCTGCGACAAGCTTTATACGGTTGAGGCGCTAGCCGACGAGTTGGCCGGCTTGCTGCTGGGCTGCGCGGACGTGCCTTTGAGGGTTCCGTGTCAGGCTGGTTCCAAGGCGCCCACGCGAGAGGAGGGCTGCTAATGGAGGCGTTCTCATTTGGCAGCTACTATCCCGGGGATAGCGCGGTGCATCGCCTGGATCCGCGTACTAAGTTGCTCCTAGGTTTCGCATTTCTGGTCACCGTGCTCACCGTCGGAAGCTTTTGCGGGCTGGTTCCAGTCGCATTTTTTGTCGTGCTGGTCTATCTCGCAGCCCGGGTGCCGTTGCGCCGGGTCCTATCATCGATGGCACCATTGCTGGCGATTGTCGTGGTGGTCGCGGTGCTCAACCTGTTTTCCGACCAGAGTGGCCGCATCCTGTGGCAGCTTGGCTTTTTGCAGGTGAGCGAGGGCTCGCTGCGTTCTGCGGCGTTTGTGGCGTGCCGCCTGACGTTGATGATGGCCGGCATGAGCGCCATTACACTCACCACGCCGACGCTCGACCTCACCGCGGGCTTTGAACGTCTGCTCGCACCATTTGCGCGCGTGGGGCTTCCGGCGCACGAGCTCGGCATGATTATGGGTATCGCGCTGCGGTTTATACCGCAATTTGCCACCGAGATGAAACAGACGGCCGATGCACAGGCAAGTCGCGGCGCGCGCGTGACGGGCGGTCCGCTCGGCGGTGTGCGCATGCTCGGCAGTGTGGCGATTCCGCTGTTCACCGGCGTGTTCCGTCATGCCGAGACGCTTTCGGCCGCCATGGATGCGCGCTGTTATCACGGCGAGCAGGGACGCACGCGTCTGCATGCGCTTGCGTTTGGCCGGGGGGATGTACTGGCAGCGCTGGCGATGGCGCTGCTGGTGACATGCGTTGTCGTTATCAATCTTCAACTCGTCTAAGCTCGATTCGAGCGCAAGAAAGGGGTCTCTATGACCGACATCGATCGCACGGCTCAGCTCGAGCGCGCCTGCTCGTATCTCAGGCGCATTCCGGCGTGGTATCTTGCCACGACCGATGCGAGCGACGGGCATCAGCCCCGCGTGAGGCCGTTTTCGTTTGCCATGGTCGATGATGGCAAGCTGTGGTTTTGCACGTCGCGCGACAAGGACGTGTGGGCGGAGTTGAGCGCGAATCCCAAGTTTGAGGTATCGGGCTGGAAGCCGGGGGAGTGCTGGATCGTGTTAACTGGCGAGGCCGCGCTCGAGGACGATGCATTCGTGAGCGACAAGGTGCGCCAAGCGGGCTTTAAGCACATGGTGGGCATTGGCGAGCAACACGATAGCGCCAACGATGGCCGCCTTGCATTCTTCTCGGTCCGCAACATCGCCGCACGGTTCTGCGATATCGACGGCAGCGAAGAGCGCCTCGAGCTCTAATTTCCCAAATTGACTACCCATTCCAAAAAGACTGGTCAGGCGACAGGAGGAAACGTGGACGGATTGAATACGGTGCTGGAGTATCTGACGTCGGTGCCGGCGTGGTATCTGGCGACGAGCGTGGGCGGGCAGCCGCATGTGCGTCCGTTCTCGTTTGCGCAGATTCAGGACGGCAAGCTGTGGTTTGTGACAGCGCGCACCAAAGATGTGTGGCAGGAGCTGCTGCAAAACCAGCGTTTTGAGGTCACGAGTTGGTGGCCGGGCCATGGTTGGTTGATCCTGCGCGGGCGTGCCGGCTTGGATGACCGGGCTTTAGACGAAATGCGCGAAGCCGGGTGGAAGCATCTAGAGCACCTGGGCGAGCACTATGAGGGGCCTAACGACCCCGCGCTCGTCTTCTTTAGCGTCGAGGATCCCGAGGCATTTATCTGCAATCACGACGAATGGGTGCCGGTTGAGCTCTAGCCAGCTGGCTCATCCTAACAACTTAGTTTTCGCATGGGCGGACCCTGTGTTGCCCGGCGCCGTAAGGAGTGCCGGTCAATACGGGGCCCGCTCTATTTGTCAATTCCTTCAAGCGAATGTGTCGGGAATGTTTCAATGCATGAACATGCAAGCTATTTACGTATTCATGCATCTTTTGGTGCTAAAGTTTCAACCCACCTCATAATGACCGCTGCAAAATGCGCATCGGTGCATAAATCGCAGACAAGGAGTCTGATATGTCTTTGAAGGTTGGAATCGTCGGCGCGGCTGGATATGCCGGAGCCGAGCTCATTCGCCTCGTACTCGGCCATCCCGAGTTTGAACTTGTTGCCATTACGTCCAACGCCGATGCCGGCCAGCCGCTGTCCGCGGTGTATCCGAGCTTTGCTGGCGTGAGCGATCTGGTTTTCACCACGCATGACGCCCCCGAGCTCAAAAGCTGCGATGCGGTTTTTATTGCCGTGCCGCACACGGCTGCCATGGCGCAGGTGCCCGCGCTCCTTGCCGCGGGCGTTTCCTGCTTTGATCTTTCGGCCGATTACCGTCTGAGCGACTCGTCCGTCTTTGAGGCATGGTATGCCGCCGAGCACACGAGCCCCGAGCTGCTCAAGACCCGCGCTTTTGGCCTGCCCGAGCTGTTCTGCCAGGACTTAGAGACCGCTGCTTCCAGCCATGCCGCCGGAAAGCCCGTTTTGGTCGCTTGCGCCGGCTGCTATCCCACCGCAACGAGCCTCGCTGCCGCTCCTGCCGTGCGTGCGGGCTGGATGGCAGAGAACGGCCCCGTAATCGTCGATGCCATTAGCGGCGTGACGGGCGCCGGTAAGTCCTGCAACGCCCGCACCCATTTTTGTAGCGCAGACGAGAACTTAGAGGCCTATGGCGTAGGCAAACATCGCCACACACCAGAGATCGAGCAGATTCTGGGTCTGACCGATCGTGTCGTCTTTACTCCGCACTTGGCACCGCTCAAGCGCGGCCTGCTTTCCACGGTGACGATGCCGCTCGCGCCGCGGGCTCTCGACACGTTGGCCCTTGAGGACGTCGTCGACCATTACAAGAAGTTCTACGCCGGTCGCACCTTTGTGCGCGTGCTCGATGCCGGCCAGCAGCCCAAGACGGCTTCGGTCGTCGGCACCAACGCTGCCCAGATCGGCCTTGCGCTCAACAAGCGTGCGGGCGTGCTGGTGGCGACGGGTGCTATCGACAATTTGTGCAAGGGTGCTGCGGGCCAGGCGGTCCAGTGCGCCAACATCGTTTTTGGCTTTGACGAGCGACGAGGCTTGCCCACAGTGGCGTGCCCGGTGTAGCACATTCGATTGTTAACGATTTGGTGGTCGGGTATCGAGTTGGGCGCCGCTTTCAAGCTGGTCTAGTAGTTGCGACCGGTATGGCGTGCCAGCCGATGCCCGCTTTTTTGTCTGATATAAGGAGTCGTAGGGACGATGAATACCGACCTGATTGATATCAAGATACGCGCCGTCGAGGGTGGCGTTACGGCAGCAGCCGGCTTTAAGGCCGCAGGCATCCATGCAGGATTCCGGAAGAATCCCGAGCGCTTGGACTATGCGCTCGTCGTGCCCGATAAGCCCTGTCCCGGCGCCGGCGTGTTTACGACCAACCGCTTTTGCGCGGCGCCCGTGCAGGTGAGTCGTGCCAACCTGGGCGGTGCGGACAAGGGCTATGGAATCGTCGCCGGTGTTTCAATCAACTCCGGCAACGCGAACGCCGCCACGGGCGAGACCGGCCTGGCCTGTGCGCGCGAGACGTGCAACATCGCGTCGCAGGTCATCGGCTGTGAACCCCAGCAGATCCTGGTTGCCTCCACGGGTGTGATTGGACAGATTCTGCCGATCGATACGTTTGAGACGGCCGTTCCGTCCGCCTACGAGGCGCTCTCTGCCCATGGCGGTGCCGATGCAGCCCGTGCCATCATGACGACCGATACACACTCCAAGGAGTATGCCGTTCGCTACCGCAGTGAGGCTGCGGGCCATGCGGGCAACGCCTATACGGTGGGCGGCATGTGCAAGGGCTCGGGCATGATCATGCCCAATATGGCCACCATGATCGCGGTCATTACTACCGATGCTCCCGTCGAGCCGGCGGCGCTCCACACCCTGTTGCTCTCGACCGTTAAGCAGACCTTTAATAAGGTGACGGTCGATTCCGATACCTCGACCAACGACACCTGCATTATGCTCGCTTCCGGCGCTGCTGCCGCAGATGCCGAGGCCATCGCCGAGGGCACTGACGCCTTTGACGAGTTGGCCTTTGCCGTGCACGAGGTGTGCGAGAGCCTGGCGCGCAACATCGCGGCCGATGGCGAGGGTGCGTCAAAGCTCGTGACGGTTAACGTTGCCGGTGCCGCCAACGACGAGGAAGCCGATATCGCCGCCCGTGCCGTCGCCAACTCGCCGCTCGTCAAGACCTGCATCGCTGGTCACGACTGCAACTGGGGCCGCGTCGCCATGGCGCTTGGCAAGTGCGGCGTGAAGTTTAATCAGGAAGACGTTTCCATCGACATGATGGGCATGCCCGTCTGTCGCGACGGTCTGACTGTTCCCTTTGACGAGGACGAGGCTCTGCGACGTTTTGAGGCGCCCGAGATCGTGATCTCGGCCGACCTGGGCGCAGGCGACGCGGCAACGACCGTGTGGACCTGCGACCTCACGCACGAGTACATCTCCATCAACGGCGACTACCGTTCCTAGATTCCAGGCGTGCTGCGCATCTTGCCGCGATTGCGGGCAGCGGAGCACGGCGCGATAACGATACGAAAGACGAGGCAGATTATGAAATTCGCACGCGATTGTCGTTCGAGCGAATCCAACGAAGCAACCGCGCAGCTGCTGTTCGAAGCGCTGCCGTGGATTAAAAACCTGACCGGCAAGACGGTCGTTATCAAGTATGGCGGAGCGGCCATGGTCGATGAGCAACTGCGCCGCGATGTGATGAGCGACATCGTTTTGCTCAAGATTATCGGCATGCGCCCCGTCATCGTGCATGGCGGCGGCAAGGCCATCAACGAGGCGTTGAGTCATTACGATATTCCCGTCGAGTTTAAGAACGGCCAGCGCGTGACTACGCCGGCGACCATGGATATCGTGCGCGAGGTGCTGGGCGGCAAGGTTAACCAGGAGCTGGTCGCTGCCATCAACCACCACGGTAATTTGGCCGTAGGCGTGTCGGGCAGCGATGCCGGCACGCTCATCGCCGAGCCGCTCGACCCCGAACTCGGTCGCGTGGGCAAAGTGACGCACGTCAACACCGACTATATCGAGCGCTTGCTCGATAGCGAGTACATTCCCGTAATCGCTACCGTCGCGGCGGGGGAGGACGGCGGCTTCTTCAACATCAACGCCGATACCGCCGCCGGCGCCGTTGCGGCGGCGCTTCATGCGCACAAGGCGATTTTTTTGACCGACGTCGACGGTCTGTACAAGGACTTTAGTGATAAGGACTCGCTCATCTCCAACCTGACGCTCGACGAGGTCAACGAGATGCTCTACGGCGGAGAAGTCGACAAGGGCATGATTCCCAAGCTGCGCGCCGCCGTCGATGCGCTTGCTGCTGGCGTGTTCCGAGCCCACATCATCAACGGCACGACGCCGCACTCGCTGCTGCTGGAGCTGCTGACCGATGCTGGCGTCGGTACCGTGATCCACTCCACCGAGACGGCCTACGAGTTCGATACGCATCCGCATCCGCTTTCGACGTTTGCGGCGCGTCTGACCGAGAACCTCGACGAGGTCGAGAAGCTCCAGACGGTCTAGCCGACCCGCGGTCGTCGCGTCCCTGCACCCATAGCCCTGCGCCGTACGGCGCCCAACGAAAGGCATCTCATGTCACTTGCAACTCAGCAATCGCTCGAATCCCATTACGTTATGCATACCTTTGGTCGCTCGCCGGTAGAGTTTGTCGAAGGTCACGGTATGAAGCTCATCGGTGACGATGGCCGTGAGTATCTCGACTTTCTCGCTGGTATCGGTGTATGCAGCCTTGGCCACGGCAACCCTGCAGTGCTCTCGGCGCTCGAGGCTCAGACCAAAAAGCTTCTGCATGTGTCTAACTACTTCTACATCGAGCAGCGTGGACAGGTCGCGGCGCTGCTGTCCAAGCTTGCCAACGACGACGTAGATGGTGCGTGCGTGCTGGCCGATGCCATTGCCGCCGGCGATGAGACCACGGCCGCTGCGCTCGGTGCCCCGGCTGCGGACGAGCAGGTGTGGGAGACGTTCTTTGCCAATTCTGGTGCCGAAGCCAACGAGGGCTCGATGAAGCTCGCGCGTCTGTACGCCAAGCGTGCTGGTAACGGCGGCAACACCATCGTATGCATGCGTGGCGGCTTCCACGGCCGTACGCTCGAGACCATTGCCGCCACCATGCAGGATCGGCTACAGGACAGTTTCCGTCCGCTGCCGGGTGGCTTTGTGGCCTGTACGCCCAACGATGTCGACGAACTGCGTTCGATCTTTAAGCAGCTGGGAAGCGAGGTCTGCGCCGTCATGCTCGAGCCGATTCAGGGCGAGAGCGGCGTGCACCCCATGACCGAGGAGTTTATGGCGGCGGCGCGCGACTTGGCACACGAGGTGGGCGCCGTTCTTATCGCCGACGAGGTCCAGTGTGGCATCTTCCGCTCCGGCAAGCCGTTTGCATTCCAGACCTATGGCGTGGAGCCCGACATTATGAGCCTTGCCAAGGGCATTGCCGATGGCGTGCCCATGGGTGCCGTGGTGGCAAAGAAGGAGATCGCCGACGTGTTTAAGCCGGGTGACCACGGCTCGACCTTTGGCGGTAGCTGCTTGGCTGTCGCGGCGTGCGCCGCGACGCTCTCTGCGCTCGTGCGCGGCGATTTTGCCGAGCATGTTGCCAAGGTGGGTGCTTATATGGAGCAGGCGCTGGCTAAGCTTCCGCATGTGGTAGAGGTGCGTGGTCGCGGCCTGATGCTCGGCTGCGATTTGGATGATGCCGCGGGTGATGCACACGACGTCGTGGCCCGTGCATTGGGGGCTGGTGCCGTGATCAACGCTACAGGCGCACATACGCTGCGCTTCCTGCCGCCGCTCGTGTGCGAAGAGGCCGACGTGGACAACCTGATCGAGATCCTGGCGGGTGTTTTGGCTTAGCGCTATTAGGCATAGCAATTTGAAGCGGGCTCCAGACCGTCACGTGCCGTTTGGCACACGATTGGGCGAACTGGAGCCCGTTTTGCTATCGATTTACCATGGCCGGGATGGGCCGTGTGCAAAAAGTGGTAAATATGAGTACGGGCACTAACTTCGTAACATATAAATTAGTTGTTTTTAGACGAGTTGGGCCACATATGTCCAGTTTTGTAGTTGGCAAATTGGCTTAACTGGACTATCGATCGTCTTTCTAATGCCGGATTTGCCTTTTATGACTTCGAAAACGCTGCTACTAAAAAGGTAGCAGTACTCATATTTGGCATTTTTTGCACACGGGTATTCGCCAGGGGTCCATTTTGCCGCCCGCGCTTCACTTCGCTACTTCGCTCCTCGCGTGCTGCGCTGGAAAACGCTTCGCGTTTCCTCAGCTCCGCACCCTTGCGGGTTCGAATCCCATGCGATGGGCCCAAAAACGAAAGGCCCCCATAGCTGGGAGCCTATCAAATCAGTGGTGGGCGATGAGGGATTCGAACCCCCAGCCTTGTGCGTGTAAAGCACCTGCGCTAACCGTTGCGCCAATCGCCCGCAGTGATTGAGTATAGCGGAAACCCTGCATGGTTCACCGCTAATTCATAACGAAAACTAAGCGGCGACTTCGGTGCTCTTGTTCTCGTCGATAAAGAAGCGCTTGTACCAGATGAGGAACGTCAGCGTGGTATAGATCTTGCGCTGGTTGAGCGCGCGGCCCTTAAAGTGATCGTCGAGCAGTTTCATGAGCGCATCGGTGTCAAAGAAATCAGCAGCCCACGGTGCGGTGAAGTATTCCTTTACGTAGTCGTAGTACTTTTGCTCGCGCAGCCAGAACTTGACCGGTACGGGGAAGCCCACCTTCTTGCGCGTTGCCCACTCGTCGGGCAGCGTGCGGTTGGCGGCGTGACGCAGAACGAGCTTGCAGCCTTCTTCGTTAACACGGTAGTTGGCGGGAATGTGCTCGGCAAACTCCATGACCTTCTTGTCCAGGAACGGGACGCGGAGCTCCAGAGAATGCGCCATGCACATCTTGTCGGCCTTGAGCAGAATGTCGCCCGGCAGCCACATGTTCATATCCAGATACTGTTTCTTGGAAAGCTCGCAGCAGTCGGGAACCTGCTTGTAGTACTCGGCGCACATCTCGGCGGCGTTCTTGCCGGTGTCATAAGCGGGCTTGAGCACCTCGTCGACCTCGGAGGGATCGAACACCTTTGCCTGACCCACATACCAGCGCTCGGGAACCTCGGCGCATTTCGTCAGGAAGTTGTGGCCCTTAAAGTAGGGGAGATGCTGAACGAGTGAGCCCAGGGCGCGACGTACGCCGAGCGGCACGCGCTTCTTAAAGGTGCGCATCTCGGGGGTGTCCTCGTACCACTCATAGCCGGCAAACAGCTCGTCGGCACCCTCGCCCGAAAGGACGACGGTGACCTCCTTGGAAGCCATCTGCGCCAGATAGTACAGCGGCACGCTGGACAGGTTCGATTGCGGCTCGTCCATGTGGTACTGGATATCGGGCAGTGCATCAAAGAACTCGTCAGCGGTAATCATCTTGCGCACGTTCTTGATGCCCAGCTTGTCGGAAAGCTCGGCGGCGTAGTTGGTCTCGTTGAAGTTCTTGTAATCGAAGCCGACAGAATACGTGGTGTCGGGCATGAGACAGGCGGCAATGTAGCTGGAGTCCACACCGCCGGAGAGGAACGAACCAACCTTAACATCGGCGATTCGGTGCGCAGCGACGCTTTCGTGCACGACCTTGTCGCACTCGTCCACGTACTCCTCGAAGGTCTTGGAGTTGTCGTCGGTGAAGTCGCAGCTCCAGTAACGCTTGATGTCCATGGTGTTGGTCGTCAGGTCATACGTAAAGCAATGCGCCGGGGCAAGCTTGAACACGCCCTTAAAGAAGGTCTCCTCCGTGGCGGGGAATTGCAGCGTCAGGTAGGGGCGCAGCGCGTCGTGGTTGACAGCCTTCTCAAACTTGGGATGGTCCAGGAAGCTCTTGATCTCGGAGCCAAACAGCAGCGAGCCATCGGATGCCTGGTAGTAATAGAACGGCTTGATACCAAAGATGTCACGAGCACCAAAGAGTTTGTTCTTGTTCTGGTCGTGAATTACGAACGCGTACATGCCGCGCAGACGGTTGACCAGGTCCTCGCCCCACTCCTCGTAACCGTGTACCAGGACTTCGGTATCAGCGTTGCAGTGGAAGGCGTAGCCGGCCGCCTCCAGCTCGGCGCGAAGCTCCTGGAAGTTGTAGATCTCTCCGTTGAAGACAATCGTGACCTTGCCGTCGTCGCTCGACATGGGCTGGGCTCCAGCTTCGGATAGATCGAGAATCGAAAGACGACGAAAACCAAGGGCAACGTTGTCGACGATATGCTGGCCGCCCATATCGGGACCACGGTGGATGATGCGATTCATCATGGCCGTGAGAACCAGCTCACTCTGTTCATCTGTACCGGTAAAACCGACAAAACCGCACATGCAAGATCCTTTCTGCTGACGGCTCAGGTGTACTGCCGCAAGGATTGCGGCAGCTGATGTCAAATAATCTTTACTATCATGCCAATCTTTTGTTTCGTGATAGGGCATAAGCGCCGAGCGAACCGAAAAAACCACGTCCCGATCTTCAGGCGAAGCGGCGGGACGTGGTTGCGAACGCTATGTTAAAGAACAGCACCCAGATTTCCTTGTTTTTACACGGGGTGAACACCGTTGCCATTTATTAGACCACGGCACAGTCCATGCAATTTTTTAGAAGGCTGTGATGCGCGCAAGGTCAGGTGGCATATTAGGATGGTTGATAATACAGAATGTTTCATCGTTTCTGCCGCGGGACGTCTTCTGCCCTTTAAGGCTGAATTTAGCGAGAGAGGTCTTTGTATGTCGAGTCCGACACAAGAGAAGCTAACTCTGATGCGCTATATAGAGTTGCTCGAGGAAGATGACCTTGTTGTTTCCAGACCGAGCGCTTCGTGCGACCAGCGCATTGAGTTTGCGACTGATGACTCGCGCCAGGTGCGTCCGGGCACGTTGTTTGTCTGCAAAGGCCGTGCGTTTAAGCGCGAGTACCTGCTTTCGGCAATCGCCGATGGCGCCGTGGCCTACGTTTCCGAGGTCGATTACGATGTTGATCTTCCCGCGGTGATTGTGAGCGATATTCGTCGCACGCTCGCCGTGGTGGCAGATGCCTTTTATGGGCACCCGTCGGGTAAGGTGAAGGTCTGCGCCTTTACAGGCACCAAGGGCAAGTCGACCTGCAGCTTTTATCTGCGCGGCATCCTCGCCAACGAGGCCAAGCTTACGGGCTGTCATCGACCCGCTCTTAATACGGGCATTGAGTTCGACGACGGCATCGAGACGGGCCCTTCCAAGCTGACGACCCCCGAATCCTTCCTGCTGCAGTCTCGCATCGCACATGCTGCGGAGGCGGGTGCCCCGTGGCTGGTTATGGAGGCATCGAGTCAGGGCCTCAAATACGAGCGCACGGGCAAGATTGACTTTGAAGTCGGCGCCTTTACCAATATCGGCGAGGATCACATTTCGCCGATTGAGCATCCGACGCTCGAGGATTACTTTGCCAGCAAGCTCAAAATCTTCTCGCAGAGCCGTTTTGCCGTGGTCAATCTCGATATGGATAAGGTCGATCGCGTGCTCGAGGCGGCATCTCGTTGCGAACGTACGGTGACGTTCTCCCTGACCGACGAGCGTGCCGACGTGCTTGCGCTGACGATTCGCAATGGCGACTGCGGCGTGGTGGCAACGGTGCGCACGCCCCGTTTTACGCGTGACATTGTGATTCCCACGCCGGTTAAGTTCAATGTGTCCAACGCGCTTGCCGCTATTGCCTGCGCCGAGGCCCTGGGCATTTCCGAAGAGGGTATCGTCCATGGCTTTGAGGGCGTCTTCGTTCCCGGTCGTATGGAGCTCTATCCGTCCGTATCGGGCAAAATCCTGGGCATCGTCGATTTTGCACATAACGGCATGAGCCTCGAGACACTCCTGCGCGACTTGCGCGAGAACTATCCCGAGCGCGAGCTGGCGGTTGTATTTGGCGCTACGGGCGGTAAGGGTGTCGATCGACGCACCACGATGGGCATCGCCGCTGGCAAGTATGCCGACCGAATCGTGATTACCGAGGATGACCCCGGCCCCGAGGATGTCGAGGACATCTGCGCCGAGATCGCGCGCAACGTTCAAGCGCAGGGAAATGATAACTGGCAAATCGTGACTGATCGCGTTGCCGCTATCGAGACTGCCGTGCGCGAAACTGTCCGTCCTGCCGTGGTCATCGTGACCGGTAAGGGCGAGGAAGAGTGTATGCTGCGCAAGAACGGACCCGAGCCTTGTGAGCGCGACGGTTCGATTCTCAAGCGCACCCTTGCGGCGTACGACGCCTAGACCAGCCCCTTCTATGTAAACGGAGTGACCATGTCCCACAACATCCTGCCGACCGTTGCCGAGCTTTCGGGCGAGGTGCGCGAGCGTCTTGCCAAGGTCAAGTATGTCTTTACCGATCTGGACGCCACGATGCTCGCCCCCGGCTCGTGTGTACTGCGCGATAACGACGGCAATCCCTCGACCAAGCTCGTCGAGGCGGTTGTCGCGCTCGCTCGTGCCGGCATCCAGGTGGTCCCCACCTCGGGTCGCAATCGCACCATGATCCATGAGGACGCCCGCGTGCTCGGCCTCAACTCCTACATTGGCGAGATGGGCGGCCTGGTCATGTACGACCTCAAGGCCAACGACTGGGAGTACCTGACGGGCGACATGCCCTACGACCCCGCCTGCGGTCTCACGCCGCACCAGGTGATCGAGCAGACCGGCGTGTGCGAGAAGATCCTTGCCCGCTGGCCGCACAAGATCGAATACCACAACGACATGTCGACCGGCTACAAGTACCGTGAGGTCACCGTCGGCATGCGCGGCGATGTGCCCGACGATGAGGTCCAGGCCATCCTGGACGAGGCCGGCTGCGGTCTGGTCTGGGCTTGCAACGGCCATCTGACTCACCTGTCCAAGCCGACGACGCTCGAGCTTAATCGCGTCGAGGACGGCCGCGCCTTCAACATCAATCCGGCGGGTCTCAACAAAGGCGTTGCCATTGCGCGCTTCTGCGAGCACCTGGGGATCGAGCGCGAGGAGACGCTTGCGCTCGGCGACTCCGAGTCCGACTTCTACATGGCCGACCATGTTGGCATGTTCTGCCTGGTCGAGAACGGTCTGACGAGCGCCGGTGCCCCGGAGTTCTTGGATGCCTGCGACAATGCCTATATTACGCGCGGCAAGATTGTCGACGGTTGGGTGGCAACGGCCGAGCTGTTGGTCGCGGCCCGTTCGTAGCGCGACGCATCACGCATGGTCACATTTTTCGAGAGAGAATCTGGTGAGGTAATGTCCGATATCGATAATCTGGCCGGGGACACGCGTCCGATCGGCGTGTTCGACTCGGGCCTGGGCGGCTTAACGGTCGCGCGCGCGATTGCAACGGCGCTTCCGCACGAGTCCGTCTACTATTTCGGTGACACTAAGCGCTGCCCTTATGGCACCCGCACCGAGGACGAGGTTCGCTCGTTTGCGCTGCAGGCGGGCCGCTGGCTATCGAGGCACGACGTTAAGATCATGGTCATCGCCTGTAACACGGCGACCGCCGCGGCCTTGCGTCTGGCTCAGCAAGTGCTTGACGTTCCCGTGATCGGCGTGATCGCTCCGGGCGCACGTGCTGCCATCAACAGCACGCGTACGCGTCGCGTGGGCGTGCTCGCCACCAACCTCACCATTCGCTCGGGTGCCTACACGCGCGCCATTCAGGACTTGGATGCTGGTGTCGATGTGTATGGCTGCCCGGCCTCGAGCTTTGTCGAGGTCGTCGAGCACGAGCTCGCCTCGGGCGCGCACCTGCAGGAGCAGTGGCTCGAGAACGAGGATATTTTTGATACGCCAGCCGTTCGCGCGCTGGTCGGCGCCACAGTCGAGCCGCTGCACGATCGCGGCATCGATACCGTGGTGCTCGGCTGTACGCACTTCCCGCTGCTGGTGGGTCCCATCCGCCATGCGCTGGGACCTGGGGTGCGCGTGGTGAGCTCCGCCGAGGAGACCACCCGCGAGCTGACCGATATCCTCACGCGCCGTGAGCAGCTGGCGGGCGATACCGCCGAGCCACAGCATCGCTTTGCCACCACGTCTGACAACATTGCCGAGTTTGCGGTGGCGGGTAGCTTTATCTTTGGCCAGCCGCTCAAAAGCATCGAGCACGTCGATATCGACGAACTCGGTTAGGCTCGCAATGTCGCCGGAGTCTTCGCCACATCTTTTGCCGAAAGGATAGTTCCATGGAATACATGCAGGTCAACCGCGCCAACGGCCGCGCCGCCAACGAGCTGCGCCCCGTTAAGCTCACCCGCGGCGTCATGAAGCACGCCCACGGCTCGTGCCTGGCCGAGTTCGGCGACACGCGCGTACTGTGCGCCGCCACCATCGAGGAGGGTGTGCCGGGTTGGCGCAAGGGCGTCAAGGCCGGCTGGGTAACGGCGGAATATGCGATGCTGCCGGCCTCGACCGGTAAACGCTGCAAGCGCGAGCATGCCAACCGCAAGGGCCGCTCCATGGAGATCGAGCGGCTTATCGGCCGCAGCCTGCGTACCGTCGTCAACATGAAGGCGCTCGGCGAGTACACCGTTACCGTCGACTGCGATGTGATCCAGGCCGATGGCGGCACGCGTACGGCGAGCATTACCGGTGCCTGGTTGGCGCTGCACGACGCCCTTGCCATGTGGGTCGAGGCGGGAAAACTCGAGCGCATCCCGCTCACGGGCCAGGTTGCCGCCATTTCCATGGGCGTCGTCGACGGCAACACCCTGCTCGACTTGGATTATTCCGAGGACAGCCACGCCGAGGTCGACATGAACCTCGTCGCCACCGATTCCGGTGAGATGATCGAACTCCAGGGTACCGGCGAGCAGGCGCCCTTCGATCGCAAGCGTCTCAACGCCCTACTCGACCTGGGTGACAAGGGTATCGCCGAGCTCATCGAGCTTCAGCGCCAAGCCCTCGCCTAACCTGCCAAAAAGGGACAGGTTTATTTTGGCAGGTTTTATCTGGGAAAACGTCGAAGTATAAGACTGCCGTTGATTGAGACGGGAGAGAGGCCGAAGTCCTCGTCGTCCTCAACTCGGCATTGCTATAGAGACAAAGGAGGCCAGCTATGGCACTTGAGAAGATTGACATCGACACTCTCGACCCGGCGGCGACCATCGTCGTGGCAACCGGCAACGCCCATAAGCTCACCGAGATCGAGGCCATTTTGGGCAAGGTCATGCCCGAGGTGCGCTTT
>DBEWTR010000111.1:0-11771 GCA_048205775.1 Collinsella sp.
GCGCACAGCTGCTCGCTCAATCAGGCTGCCGTGATCGCAACCAGCCAACGCGGTCTGCCCCTTCTCCTGGAAGCCGGTATCGCACTCGCCCTTCGCGGCGCCGGATACGAAAACGAGGCCGCCGCCGACATGGTCTTTAAACCACGATCGAGCGGCGGCCTCGCAGCAGCTATCGAATATGTGTGCAGACTCGTTGCCTAAAAGGACAAGCTAGAAACCAAAGCCAAAGCCCGTTCCGGTAATCGCCGAGTACATAAAGTAAACGTTGATCACGTTGAGGAACACACCCGTGATGCAACCGTTGCGCAGGTAGCGTTCGCACACGATGCGCGCCATGGCGGCGGAGTCATCATTGTTTTTAGCCTGGCGTCCCGCCGTAAAGTACGTCGCCACGCTCAGCAGTAGGTTGAGCACCGGCAGTGCCAGCAGCTCGTAGCTCTTACCCCAGCGCGTCACCTCGCCGGCTGCGTTAAACTTCGTTGCCACCTCGGGGCCAATGTTGGGGATAACACACGCTGCAACCACCAGCGGAATCACCGCAAGTACGAGCAGCGCAATACCCATGTAGCCAGCTTTTTTGCCGTATTTAAACATATGCGTCGCCCTTACACGTTAAAGCGGAAGTGCACGACGTCGCCATCGGCCATGACATAGTCCTTGCCCTCAATACGCAGTTTGCCGGCGGCCTTGGCGCCCTGCTCACCGCCGAGCTCGATGTAGTCGTCATAGCCAATGACCTCGGCCTTAATAAAGCCGCGCTCAAAATCGGTGTGGATGACGCCGGCGGCCTGCGGGGCGGTCGCGCCCTGACGAACCGTCCAGGCCTTGACTTCCATCTCGCCGGCCGTAAAGAACGACTGCAGACCGAGCAGCTTATAGGCCGCCTGCGCGAGCACGTCCAGACCGGGCTGTTCCAGGCCCAGGCTCTCCAGGTAGTCGGCGGCGTCCTCGGGATCGAGCTCGGAAAGCTCGGCCTCAATCTTGGCGCAGATGGGCAACGGCTTGACGCCATCGATGGGCGCCAGGTCGTCGTTGAGCATATCCTCGTCCACGTTGGCCACATACAGGATGGGCTTCATGGTGAGCAGGAACAGCCCCTTGGCGGCGGCACGCTCCTCGTCGGTCATCTCCATGGATGCGGCGCGCTTGCCCTCGTTGAGCCAGGCAAGCAGGCGCTTGGCGACCTCGAACTTGGGCATGAGCTCCTTGTCACGCTTGGCCTCCTTCTCGAGCTTAGGCAGTTGCTTCTCGAGCGTGCCCATGTCGGCCAGGATGAGCTCGGTCATGATGGTGTCGGCATCGCCGGCGGGATCGACGAACTCGCCCGTGCGGCCCACCTCACGCATGACGTTGGGGTCCTTAAAGTAGCGCACGACCTCGCAGATGGCATCGGTCTCGCGGATGTTTGCCAGGAACTGGTTGCCCAGACCCTCACCCTCGTTAGCGCCCTTCACCAGACCTGCGATGTCGACGAACTCGACCGTCGCCGGCACAATGCGGCCCGGGTTAACGATGTCGGCAAGCTTTTGCAAGCGGCTATCGGGCACGTCGACGATACCCACGTTGGGGTCGATCGTGGCAAACGGGTAGTTGGCGGCAAGGCCGGTCTTTTTGGTAAGCGCGGTGAACAGCGTCGACTTGCCCACGTTGGGCAGGCCCACGATACCGATGGAAAGGGACACGACAGCTCCTTTTGGTACAGGTACTTCAAACCGTATAAGTATAGCGCCGCCGCAGCATCCGGGCGAATCCGGACACCGCGGCGGCGCAAATGAAGCAGAGATAGAGCTCGCTGACTAGTCCGCGAGCTTCTCCACCTGATCGAGCATCTTGTCAAGCTTGGCCTTTGCCTCGGCCTTGGCCTTCTGGGCCTCTTCGTGGGCCTTGGCCTTCTGAGCGGCCTTTTCCTCGGCCTCGGGGTCGACAACGACCAGATTGGACGCATCGTGCTCGACCAGCTTGAGCGCATGCTCGGGGCACACCTTGACGCAGGCTCCGCAACCTAGGCAATACGTGGACTCCAGTGCAAAGCGACCGCTTCCCACCAAATCGCAGGCAAACGTGGGGCACACGTTGACGCACTCGCCGCATGACGTGCACTTGTCAAAATCGCATTCCGGTGTGCTCACCTGCATATTCTGGGCAAGCTCGGGGTGGTTCTGCAGCGTCGAGAGCACCAGCTGCCGCCCGTGCGTGAGCGAACGGCGACGCTTGGTCGTCGTGGTGCCGCACATGGTGTTGAGCGTGCGCTCGAGCTGCGTGATCTGGTGACGGTGAGCCTTCAACTTCTGCGTCACCGAGGCCAGCGCCGCCGTCGCCGGATTGAGCTTGGTCACCGTCAGGCCCGTGGTGCGGGCAATCTTATCCATGTACTCCTTGCGCTCGTACTCGCGGCGCTTATGGCATTTGAGGCTCTTGGGGTCGACCTCCAGGCCCATGCCCGTACCCGCCCACTCCTCGGCGGTAGCAATGGCCTCGCCCAAAATGTCCTCGCCACCGGTGTTGCGGCACTTATCGCACACGCCCAGTGGCAGGTAGACGCTCACGTTGGGATAGTCCGCCAGTACCGAGAACCAGGTCTCGGCCGTAATATCGCCCACGCAGGCAACGACGACCTCGTTTTCGCGCGGCATGCGCTTGAGGGCGCGTGTGCAGGTGACGTAGGCGGTCTCGTGGCTCGTAGCAGCGGAGACGATATCGTCATACAGGTTTTTAGGCGCCAGGCGCGGCGAGATGATCGCCTCGGTCGGACAGGCAGCGGCGCACAGGCCGCACTTGCGACAGGAGTCGAGGATCTCGATGGCGTCTTCCTCGACCTCGATAGCGTTGACCGGGCACACGTCCATGCACGCGGCGCAACCGCTCTTTTCGTTTTTGCAGGTCAAGCACGGAATGGTGTTGCCGCGCGGGCGCTCCTTGTAGTCGGCAGGATTCCACTGCGACGCCGACGGATCGAGCGCATCGGTCACGCCGCCAAGCGGGTTTTTAAGAAAGTCGAAACCCTTGCTGATCTCGATAATGTCATCAAACAGATCGTGTTCCTGCGCCATGCGCGGCCCCTCCCTGAGCAGTGCAAACAAGCAAGAGATAATGATACGCTATCGGCCCACACCTCGGGCCCATTACACGCGGTGCACCTTGAGGGAAATAACCCATGGACTATCGCCGCCCCGATTGCACAAGGTCAATCAAGCGCCAAGCTATGCCTCGCACATGAGCTGCACGAGCTTCTGTTTGGTCACCTTGGCCTGCTCGTTGGCCATATTGCGCTCGTTTCTAAAGACCGCATCCGCAACGCTCATCAGGTCGGTATCGGAAATCTCGCCAAGTCCCAGCTCCGCGAGCGTCGTCGGTAGACCAACGCGCTGGCAAAACTCGAGCACCTGATCAAGCTCGGGCGCACGCTCCAGGCGCAGCTGCACCACCAGGCCAAATGCCACGGCCTCACCATGCATGGCCTTGCACTCGGGCAGAATCGTCAGGCCGTTGGCTATGGCATGGGCAAGCGCTAAGCCACCACTCTCAAAGCCAACACCCGAGAGCAGAATATTGCACTCGATCAGGCGCTCAACCGCTGGCGATGTACGGCCCTTTTTGAGATCGCGCTTGGCAGCGACGCCGCACTCCATGAGTGTGTCATAGCAGGCACGAGCCGCAACCAAGGCCAAGTGTCCCGGCGCGCCACCGTGCTCGTTGGCGCCGTGCGCCGCGGCGCACGAACGCGCCTCGAAATACGTTGCCAGCGCATCGCCCATACCAGCGACCGTCATACGCAGCGGGGCCGCCGCGACCACGTTGGTATCGACCACGACCAGGTCTGGATTCTTCTCGAGCATCAGGTAGCGGTCGAACGACCCATCCTCGTGATACAGCACCGAAATCGCGCTGCACGGACCGTCCATCGACGCCGCCGTGGGACATACGCACAACGGCAACTCGGCATAAAACGCAACGGCCTTGGCGATATCGAGCATCTTGCCGCCGCCAATGCCCACCACCATGTCGCAATACTCGGCCCGGGCTTCCTTGGCCATTTCGACAACGGCATCTTCCGTACACGGACCGTTGTAAATCTTAAAGAACGGCTCGCTTAGATCTTCATCCAGAAATCCATCGACGATCTGCCTGCACAGCCGATCCTCGGTGCCCTGGTCAAACAAGACATAGGCAGCGCAGCCCAACCATGACAAATACCTGCCCTGGCGCGAAAGCTCCCCCGGTCCCTGAACATACCGACCGGGGCCGCCATAAACCATAGGAAGCGCCATACGAGAATCCACCCTTCATCAAACAACGATGGTGCAAAGTAACCTTGCCCCTTTGCACCATAGCAAAAAGGGGCAAAGCCATCTGTTGGCTTTGCCCCTTCCTTAGCTTGATTTACTCATCCATGAGATAGTAGTGGCCCAGTGCGTCTGCACCCAGAATGGCGTTTGCGACCATCTCGGGCGTCACCTCAAAGGGCATGTTGCACATGGTGTCCTCGGGCGCGCAGGCGGCCTCGGCAACAATCATGGCCTGCTCGCGCGTAAGCTCGGCAACGCCAAGTTCCTTCATCGTGACCGGCAGGCCCAGCTCAATGCAGAAGCCCAAGACTTCCTCGAGCTTCTCGGTCGGGGCATCCTCGAGTACCAGCTGGACGATGGTGCCGAAGGCGACCTTCTCGCCGTGATACATGCCGTGGCACTCGGGCAGCATCGTCAGACCATTGTGGATGGCATGAGCAGCGGCAAGGCCCGAGCTCTCAAAGCCAATGCCCGAAAGCAGCGTATTGGCCTCGATGATGTGCTCGACGGCAGGCGTGAGCGCGCCCTTCTCCAGCGCGACCTTGGCCTTGACGCCATCGGCCATAAGCGTCTCGTAGCAGAGCTTGGCGAGCGCCAGGCCGGCCATGCCGCCCTTGCCGCCAGCGCAGGTGCCGCCGTCGGCATCGTGCGTCGCCTGGGCCTCGAAATAGGTTGCGAGCGCATCGCCCATACCGGAAACCGTCAGGCGCACCGGGCTCGCCGCGATAACCGTCGTATCCATAAGGACGATATTGGGGTTTGCCTTAAGGAAGAGATACTTGTCGAACTGGCCGTCATCGGTATAAAGCACCGAAAGCGCCGAGCACGGGGCATCGGTCGAAGCAATGGTGGGGCAAATGATGACCGGGGACTCCAGGTAGTAGGCGACGGCCTTCGCGGTGTCGAGGATCTTGCCGCCACCGACGCCGACGATGATGTCGCAACCGTTGTCGCGAGCGAGCGCAACCAGGCGATCGACCTCGCCCTTGGAGCACTCGCCGTTAAAGTCCTCAAACAGCAGCTCGGCCTTAGCCTCGGCAAAGCCGCCCTCGATCTTGGCACCGACGCGCTTCTTGCCCGAAGGCGTCACGATGACGAGGGCCTTAGCGCCGAGCGGCTCGACATAGGAGCCGAGCTTGGCCAGCTCGTCCGGACCCTGGATGTACTTGCTGGGGCTATTGAAAATTGCAGCCATAACTATCCCATTCTCTAAAAAAGAAAGGGGCTCCGTACGGATACGTGCGGAGCCCCTCGTTACGATAACAAGAGTCGATTAGAAATCGATATCGGTGTCGTAGTAGCAGGCCTTGAGGATCTTCTCGAAGTCGGCAGCCTTGGTCTCACGCGGGTTCTCGGGCGTGCAGGCGTCCTGCTCGGCGTTCGCGGCGATCTCGGGCAGCTTGGCGAGGAACTCCTCCTCGGAAACCATCTGCGGGTTCTCGGCGTCGACCTTCACGCCACCATTCGCGTAATCCTTGATGGACTGCGGAATGTTGAGCTGGTCGTTGAGGTCGCGGATCTTCTGGACGAGCGCAGCGATGAGCTCCTCGTTGGTCTCGCCGGGAAGGTGCAGGATCTCCTTGGCCACGTAAGCGTAACGCTCGGCAGCACGGGGATCCTTGGAGTTCCACTGGATGACCTTGCCCAGGTACATGGCGTTAGCGGCACCGTGGATGATGTGGCCGTTCTCGAAGGCAGCACCGGTCTTGTGAGCCATGGAGTGAACGATGCCGAGCAGGACCGAGGAGAAGGCGATACCGGCGATGCACTGAGCCTCGTGCATGTGCTGACGGGCCTCATGGTCGCCAGCATAGGACTTGGGCAGCCACTCGACGATCTCGCGGATGCCGTGCAGAGCGTTGGCGTCGGTGAACATAGAGGCGCAGGTGGAAACGTAGGCCTCCATGCAGTGGGTCAGAGCATCCATGCCGGTGTGAGCGCACAGCTTGGCGGGCATGGTGTAGGTGAGCTCGGGGTCGACGATGGCGACATCAGGGGTGATGTTGAAGTCGGCCAGCGGGTACTTGATGCCCTTGGCGTAGTCGGTAATGACGGAGAACGCGGTGACCTCGGTAGCGGTGCCGGAGGTAGAGGAGATGGCGCAGAAATGAGCCTTCTGACGCAGCTCAGGGAAGCTGAACGGCTGGATGATGTTGTCGAAGGACTCCTCGGGATACTCGTAGAAGACCCACATGGCCTTAGCGGCATCGATGGGCGAGCCGCCACCGATGGCGATAATCCAGTCGGGCTCGAACTCGCGCATGGCCTCGGCGCCCTTCATGACCGTCTCGATGGACGGGTCGGACTCGACGCCCTCGAACAGCTTGACCTCGAAGCCGCCTTCCTTAAGGTCGTTCTCGACGTCCTGCAGGAACCCGCCGCGGCGCATAGAGCTGCCGCCAGAAACGATGATGGCCTTCTTGCCCTTGAGGTTCTTCACCTCGTGGCGAGCGCCCTCACCAAAGTACAGATCGCGAGGATTGGTAAAACGTCCCATACTGTGCCTCCTAAACAAGCCCCTCTTAGACTTGCGTATATAACGGAGCACCCAATTGGCTCCGTTAGGACCGGTTTGCGCGTTGCCGGCGATGACAATGCGCGATGTCTAAACGTCTCAACGCTCAGACAAACACTATTTTACCGTTCTGGTTGGTCAGTTATTCACCTAAAGCCGCCAATGATGAAACGTTTTTTCTATCCCTGAAGACCCTTGTGCGGCATTCATACTCCCAAGCTGGGCAAACGTTTTATCAAGGTTGACTACATATCCCGGGCAGGACGGTGCCCCTCCAAAATATGCACCGTTCGCCGCCAAAAATCGACCGTTTGCGGCACCGTGATACCACTCGGCCGTCCATGGTGCCGACATTTGTGCGACATCCGACTTCGTGGTGCAAAGGTGCAAGTCCAAGTGCGGCACCCCCGGTGTGCCACATGCGGGTAAACTAGAACCTTATATAGAAACATCTGAACCCTAACCGCAGCAAAGGAGGCCCCATGGCATTCGATCCCATTCAAGAGGATTGCCATCGCCTCGTTCTTGAGGCCTTGCGCCGCGACAATATCCCGCTCACCGACGGTGCCGCCGTAGAGCGTCTGATGGAACAATTCACCCGCAACCCCGCACCGCTCATCGTGCACGACCGCGACCGCGCCGGGCATCTGATTGCCAAGGTGGTCGAGGCCGTCGACTACCGCATTCCCTTTATCCCCGACGATACCCAGGCAGAGCAGGAAGAGGCAGCTGCCGAGAACATGCTCCGCGAGGCGGCCGCACTCGATCCGGCCAACTGGGATGCCCAGCGCATGCTGACGGCACTCACCGCCGAATCCAACGAGGAATACGTGCAGTACCTGGTGTCCAAGTGCGACGAGGTGGAGCACGATCTGGCGCTCAAGATCGCCTCGGCGCAGGACCCCTACGAGCGTGAGGCCGCTGGCGACCTTATGCGCCGCCCCTACCTGCGCTGGCTTGCCGCCTTGGCATCGCGCGCGCTCATTAGCGGACGCTACCGCATGTCGCTCGAAGCCGCGAATCGCAGCTTGGACTTTGCGCCCAACGACCCCGCTGGTGTCCGCCACACCGCGATGCTCGCTATGGCAAAGCTCGAATACCCCGCCGAGGAGCTCAAGCGATTTCGCTCTGCCCACTCCGTCCCCTATCTCGCCAACACGCCGCTGCGCCGTCGTCCCAAAGATGCGGAGCGCGACTTGGACCCGTGGACGCTCATCGCGCTGATGAGCGCTGCCTGGCGCGAGCTGGACTACGAGGGCGCCGAGCACTACCTGCGTATCCTTGTGCGCTCATGCCCGCACGCGGCCGAAGCACTCTACTTCCAAACCGAGTTTCCCGATGGTGTCTATGCTCGCGTCAACGTAGGTGTGGGCTCCACCGACGAGCTCGTCCTTGCGCTGTCCGAGGCGACGCCGGTGCTGCAGGAGGGTCTGGGCGCCCCCGACAACGCCAGCTTTGCCGCCTGGGTCGCCACCAACGACATCGTGCGTTCCCAGATCGACGAGCGCATCCTGCGCGCAGCCGAGCAGGGACTTCCATTTAAGGGAGGGGACCTCTAATGGATCCGAGCGTCTACATCCCCGCCTACCTGGAGCGCACCTATCTGGCGTCGCACCCCGAGCTCACCGATGCAGCACGCGAGCTTGTCCATAACGACGTGAGCGTCAACCCTCATAAGTATGCGCAGACCGAGCATGCTCAGGCACTGCTGTCCTACGCCGGTGTTCATCGCCACCTGCTCGACGAGCTCCATCGCATCGAGGATATGGGCAGCGACGAGGAGTTCGAGCAGACGCGCAATCGTCTGTTCGACGACATGCGCGATGAGCTGCTCAAGATTGTCCGCATCGATGCGTATGTCCTCGATGCCCAGCTGCTCGCCATCATTTTGGCGGACACGCCCGTTGACGCCTGCCTGGGCGACCTGATGAAGCTCGAGGCGACCACGACCGATTACCTGCAGCAAAGCGTGCCCGGGTTCGATATGGAGGCCCCACACTACTGGGCCAATAATGTTTTGGCCGACGGTGTCACCGCAGCAGACCTTACCGTGAGCGAGCCGGCTCTTATCGGGTGGCTTCACACGCTCGAGGCCATCTCGCAGCTGTGCATGGCGAGCGCCCGCTACCGCGCTGCTGCCAACTACGCCCGCCGTGTTCTTAAGGCAGAAGGCTATCCCACCCGAGCTGCAGGCACCGTGCTACTCGCCCTCGCTCGCTTGGAAGACGAGGACGGCTTTTTTGCCCTGGCCCACCAGCTCGAGGAGCAGATGGGGGCCGATACCCTCGAGAACTCCCCCTGGTACCTGCTCGCCCGCACGATCTTGCTGTTCAAAACGAACAAGATGCGCCCGGCGACACGCGCGCTGCGTGAGTTTGCCAACCGCTGCGAGGGCGGCGCGTTCTTCTTGCTGAACCCCATGTACCAGACGCCGTACCTTCCCTGCCGACCCGAGCCGCGCGACCCCTGGGATCTCTCGCACCAGGCGGTTTGGGAAGCCGACGGCATCATCTCGGATACCCCCGACTTTGCCCCCTGGGCCAATGCCTGCGAAGACGTTTCGCAGCTTGCCCAGGAGTTTGCGCGCCGCTACGGCTTTTAACGGCGCAAACGCCACGACCATGTCATTCACGTTAGGAACGGCTTCATGAATCTCCGCTCATCTCTTGCCTGCACCTCGAGCGATATCGCCCGCTGGGGGCTGCGCTCCGTCCTTAAGCGCCAGGGCGGCGTACTCCCCGGCCGCATCGCCATGAAGATCGACCCCGAGCTGCTGAGCGACCTCGCCGGCCTTGTCGACCGCAGCGTGGTGATCACCGGCACCAACGGTAAGACCACCACTTCGAACCTCATCGCCGACGCCGTTGCTGCCAGCGGTGCTGCCGTGGTGTGCAACCGTGCCGGCAACAATATGGAGCCTGGTGTGGTGGGTGCTCTGCTCGAGGCCCGCGGCGGCCTTAAACACACCAGCAGCGGCAAGCGCGTGGGCGTTTTTGAGTGCGACGAGCTCTACACCGTGCGCGTCCTGCCCAAGCTCAAGCCGACGTACTTTGTGCTGCTCAACCTGTTCCGCGACCAGCTGGATCGCTATGGCGAGATCGATCACACCCAGGAGGTCATCGCCCATGCGTTGGAGCTCTCTCCGGCAACAACGCTCATCTACAACGCAGACGACCCGCTGTGTGCCGCGATCGCCGCACGCGTTCCCAATGCAAACATCGCCTTTGGCATCGACGGCGCCACCAACACCGAGTCCGACCGTATTAGCGATTCGCGCTTTTGCTCACAGTGCAACGCGCCGCTGGAGTATGACTACGTGCAATACGGCCAGCTCGGCGCCTACCATTGCCCCTCGTGCGGCTGGGCCCGCCCTGTGCTTGTCCGTCGCGTGACGGGCGTGGAGCTCGGCTGCGACGGCTACGACTTTGACCTGGTCTTTGGATCTGCGCCCGACGCGGCTGCCGCACACATCGCCACACGCTACAACGGCCTGTACATGGTCTACAACGTTGCCGCCGCCTTCTTTGCCGCGCACGAGTTGGGCGTGGATACGGCGCTTCTACAGCCTTCGCTCGATGCCTACGTCCCCGCCGGCGGACGTATGGGCCGCTGGGATATCGCCGGCCGCACCGTCGAGGCCAACCTGGCTAAGAATCCCGTAGGCTTCGATCGACAAATCCAGTCCATTAAGACGGCGGGCGGCAGGCTCTGTGCTTTCTTCCTCAACGACAACGACGCCGACGGACACGATGTATCGTGGATCTACGACGTCGACTTTGAGCGCATCGCCGACACGCCGGGTCTTGTCGCCTTTGCCGGAGGCACGCGCGCGCACGACATGCAGGTGCGTCTCAAGTACGCCGGCATCGATGCCGCCATCATCTCGGACGTCGCGCAGGCAATTGGCGCCGTGGCAGACGAGTCCGCCGATGACACCTTCTACGCTGTCGCCAACTACACGGCCTTCCCGCCGCTGGTCAAGGAGCTCGACGGGCTGAAAGGCGCCACCGCCGACGCTGTTGCCGGGCGCGCCGTAGCCCGTGCCGACGGCAGCGCTCTTCCTGTCGGCATCGCGCCAGTCGAGCTTTCGCACCCGCTGCGCATCGTCTACCTGTATCCCGATGCCCTTAACCTCTACGGCGACGGCGGCAACGTCATCGCCCTCGAGCGCCGCTGCGCCTGGCGTGGCATTCCCGTGCGCGTGGACGAGGTCCGTATGGGCGAGTCACTCGATCTCACCGATGCCGATATCGTCATGATGGGTGGCGGCTCCGACCGCGACCAGCTAGCCGTGGCACACGAGCTGCTCGCCCAAAAAGACAAGGTCGCGGCCTATGTTGAGGATGGCGGCTCGCTGCTTGCCATCTGTGGCAGCTATCAGCTGCTCGGCCGTTCGTACTATATGGGCGAAAATCGCATTGAAGGTCTGGGGGTCATTGCCGCTGAGACCGTGCGCGGCGCCAATCGCCTGATCGGTAACGTCGCCGTCAAGACCGACCTGTCACCCGAGCCCTTTGTGGGATTCGAGAACCATGGAGGTCGCACCCTGCTCGACGCAGACGCCACGCCGCTCGGAACGTCCGTCGTCACGGGTACCGGCAACAACGGCGACGACGGCTTTGAGGGCCTGATCTACAAGGGCGTCATCGGCACGTACCTGCATGGCCCGGCGCTGCCCAAGAACCCCGAGCTCGCCGACTGGCTGATCGCCCATGCCCTCGAGCACCGTGGCGATGCACAGGCCGCCGCCCTGCTGCCGCTCAAGCCCCTCGACGACACCTACGAGCACGCCGCCCACGACGCCGCCATGAAGCTCCTCCCCTAGCACCTCACCACCACAAAGGGGGCAGTGAACTGCCTCCCATTTCTTGGACATCGGGAAATGGGAGGTTTTCCATGAGTATAGACCTCAGGGTGAAGCACGACCTGGAGTCCAGGAGGCGGGCCGTCGAGCTCTTCGACGCCGGCGT
>DBEWTR010000063.1:0-8728 GCA_048205775.1 Collinsella sp.
ATGCACTCACCGCACACCACGCAGGCATACGGGTCGATCGACCACGTTCCACCCTTGCGATCGACCGCAAGCGCGCCCGCCGGGCAGCGGCGCGCGCACATGCCGCAGCAGATGCACACGCCCATGTCGTTGACGATATGTCCGCGCAGGCGCTCGGGCGCCGCGAGCTTCTCCTGCGGATAGCACACCGTTACTGGCCGCTTGACCATAGAACCCAAGGCCGTCTTGGCAAATGTCAGCAAACTCATGCCGCGCCTACCTTTCCGTGCAGCTAATGCAGGGGTCGATGGTCAGGATAATCATGGGCACATTGGCAATGAGCACACCCTGCAGCGCATGCGTCAGACCCGCCAAGTTCTGCGACGTCGGCGTGCGCACGCGGAAACGGTCCAGATTTTTGGTGCCGTTGCCGCGCACATAGTAATAAGCCTCGCCGCGCGGCTGCTCAATCACAACCTCGCCGCGCGCGCCGTCGGCCGGCGTAAGCTTGGTGCGCCCGCCAATCCCGTCGTGCGGAATCTTGCCCACAAACTCCTTAATGATGTCCATGGCCTGCGTGACCTCGGCGCAACGCACCTGGCAGCGGGCATAGCAATCGCCATCGGTAGCAACGATGGGCTCAAACGCGGCCAAGTCCGCATAGGCGCCGTCACCGAACATGCGCACGTCGTAGTCCACGCCCGAGGCGCGGCCGAACGGACCGACCATCGAAAGCTCCAGCGCGTCTTTCTTGCTAATCACGCCCACGCCATGCAGGCGCTCGCCGCAGCTGTTGTCGTCCAAAAACGTATGCACCAGGGCCTCGTAGTCAGGACGCATGGCATCGAGCGTCTGGACAATGCCCGCCAGCTCGGAGTCCTCGATATCGTGCTTAAGGCCGCCGATCTCGTTAATCGACAGAATCACGCGCCCGCCGCAAGTGCTCTCAAAAATCTTGAGTATCTGCTCGCGCAGGGTCCATGACCGATAGAACAGCGCCTCGAAGCCAAAGGCGTCGGCGAGCAGGCCCAGCCACAGCAGATGCGAGTGAATGCGCGAAAGCTCGTGCAGAATGGTGCGGATATACTGCACGCGACCAGGCACCTCGATGCCGAGCATGCGCTCGCAGGCGCTGGCATAGCCGCAGCTGTGGCCCACGGCGCAGATGCCGCAGATGCGCTCGGCGATGTAGCCAAACTGATGCATGTCGCGCTTTTCGGTGAGCTTCTCGAGCCCGCGGTGCACAAAGCCGATCTGAGGAATTGCCTCGATGACGCGGTCATCCTCGATCACCAGGTCCAGATGAAGCGGCTCGGGCAGCACCGGGTGCTGCGGGCCAAACGGAATAACGGAGCGATGTGCCATGGACCTTACGCCTCCTTTTTCTGCTTGTCGCGGGCGACCTTGGCGGCAAGCGCCGCGCGGACCTTGGCCGCTTTCTCGGGATCCATGGCGGCGAGCTTTGCCTCCATCTCGGCGGCCTTGAGCGCGGCCTTCGCAGCAGCCTCATCGTGCTGAGCATCGGAGCCGGCAGCCGCAGCGGGCTGAGCAGCGACGCCCGCGGCGTCGCCGGCGCTCGCCGCAGCCGAAGCATCGCCGGCACTCGCAGCGCTCTCCCCTGCAGCAGCCGCAGCCGCGGCGGCCTTCTCGGCCGCGGCCTTGCGTGTCTTGGCCTCGGCGGCGGCACGGACCTTCATGGCCTTCTCACGCGCGGCTTTCGCCTCCGGCGTGATGACGCTCATAGGTTCGGCAGTCGAGACCTGGTAGAAAAAGCCCTTAAAGTCGATCTGCATATCGGTGATGGCAAGACCAAATAGGTCGTGGGCCTCGTTCTCAAACGGGAATACCGCCGGATAGTACGAGCCGATGGACGGAATCTCCTGGTACTGATCAATTCCTTCAACCACCAGGTTCTCGATCGCATAGTTTCCGTCCCGCGCGATCTGCTCTTGCGCAGCGCGGACGTTGATAAACGTATAGACCAGGCGATACGATCCGTCGTCCACACAGCGCTCGGCATGCATCTGCACAAAGCGCGCGTCGGCACCCTTGAGCGCCTGGACATGCGGCAACAGCTCGTCGATCCCGACGGTGGTATAGATTGCCTTTTGCATTACTCGGCCTCCTTTGCAGCGGCGGGCGCGGCGGGCATCTCAGCAGGTGCGTCATCAGCGGCGGGCGCGGCGGGCTTCACGGCAAGCGCGTCGCCGGCACCATCAGCCCCGGCCGCAGCCACAAACCCGTCCTCGCCCAGCTCAACGCCACCGTCCCAGGTAGCGGCGCCGCCCACGGTGAGCGGGTCACCGCCGGCACGCATCACGGCCTCCTTCTGATCAAGGATGCCGCACGCCTCCACAATGGCATCGATCACCGTCTCGGGGCGAATGGCGCACCCGGGCGCGTACACGTCCACGGGAATCGCGCGGTCCACGCCGCCGATCACGTTGTAGGCATCGCGGAACACGCCGCCCGAGCACGCGCAAATGCCGCAGGCCACCACGCACTTGGGCTCGAGCATCTGGTTGTAGATCTGACGCACGACGGGCAGGTTCTGGGCATTGACCGACCCCGTCACCAAAAAGATATCCGCATGCTTGGGGTTGCCGGTGTTGACCACGCCAAACCGCTCCGCATCGAACAGCGGCGTGAGCGAGGCCAGCACCTCGATATCGCATCCGTTGCAGCTCGAGCCGTCGTAATGAATGACCCACGGCGAGCGCGACATTTTATGATCCATGGATGCCGCCTCCTAAATAAACACGTCGACGAGGATGGGCATAAGGTTGAGCAGGCCAAACACCAGCGCCACGCCCCATCCGAGCTTAAAGCAGCTGCGCCAGGTGCTGCGCGCGAAGGTGTTGTCGATCAGGACCTCGACAAAGTACGTCGCGGCCATCACGACCAGGGCGACCACCCAGCTCACCGGGTTGTCCCAAACAAAGAACATGCCCACCCACATCAAAAACAGCACGGTCTCGCACCAGTGCATAAGGGTCATCTTGGCCAGCGTGCCGCCGCTCATCTCGGTGGCGACGCCCTGGACGATCTCCTGATGCGCGTGATGCGAGTACGAAAGGTCAAACGGCGACTTGCGCAACTTGATGGTAAGCACCGCGAGCAGCGCGAGGAAAATGGGTGCGCTGTACACGATGATGGGGGCCGACTGCCCCGTCACGGCAATGGAATCGAAGCTGTCGGTGGCAAGGTACAGGCCCACGCTCATCAGCAGAACAGCGGGCTCGTAACTCATAACCTGCAGCAGTTCGTGATCAGCGCCGACCTGGGCAAACGGACTTTGCGTCGAAGCGGACGCCAACACCACAAAGATCGCGGCGAGCGTCACCATAAAGGCGCACAGCAGCGTGTTGGAGCCCGACACAAAGATGCCGCCGCCCACCACGGTAAAGATGAGCGCACACGCCATGTAGGTATCGTCCATGGTGTTTACGCTGGCAGGGGCCTTGCGCAGCAGCTTGGCAACGTCGTAGAAGGGTTGCAGCAGGCGCGGGCCCACGCGGCCCTGCATGCGAGCCGAAAGCTTACGGTCAAGACCGTCGATCAGGCCGCCCACAAGCGGCGCCAGCAGGGCAAACACCACGGTACCAATAAAGATGCCCACGACGCCCGAGCCTTCGAAATACTTGCCGCGCAGCACCGAGGGCGCACTCATGGCAAGCCGCTCGGGCCCAATCCACGCGCAACACAGCAGCGCAAACAAGATAATGCTGCAGCACACGACGCTACCCGCGGGGCCAATACGCTTCTCGCCAAGGGCGTCCTCCGAGTACCAATTGCGCTTTTCGGCCTTCACCTCGTGTCCCATCGAGCCGCGGAAATGGCGATATTTGTCGGTTCCCACGCCCGAAAGGTACACGTTGACGTGCGGCTTATTGCTCACGCGGAACGACGTCAGCAGCACCACGGCGATAAACGCCACGATAACCACCATCAGATACATGGCGTCCTTGCCGATAACATACGGCACGCGGCCAAACACCATGGCCAAGTAAGGCGACACCAGACCGCTCGAGATAACCGGGAACGCCACGCAGCACAGAATCAGCAGCGCGGCGATGGTGTTGAGCGCCATCCATTCGGTCTTATGGACATTGACCTCAACGTTTTGAGCCGTCGGGTCGACGCCCGAAAGCTTGGCAAGCCACTTGCCCCAGAAGTAAAACGTCGCGGCCGAGCCAAAGGCAAGCACCATGATCATGAGCACGTTGCCGGTCTGCGCGAACGCCACCAGGGCGCCCCACTTGGACACGAGCATGCCAAACGGCGCCACGAACATGCCCATGATGCCCAGCATCATCAGGCGCGTCAGGTGCGGCATGCGGCTGAACATACCGTCCATGTCCTCGATATTGCGGCTACCGATATGATGCTCGGCCGTGCCCACGCACAGGAACAACAGCGACTTTGCCACGGTGTGGAACAGGATCAGGAAGATAGCCGCCCATACGGCCTCGGGCGCGCCGACACCCAAGCAGGCGCTGATGAGGCCCAAGTTGGAAATGGTGGAGTACGCGAGCACACGTTTGGCGTTGCTCTGCGAGATGGCCATGAGGGCAGCGAGCAAAAACGTGATGGCGCCCACACTCGTGACCATAAAGCCGGTCACGGGATAGATGGCATAGAGCGGGCTCAGCTTGACCATCAGGAACACGCCGGCTTTGACCATGGTTGACGAGTGCAGCAGAGCGCTCGTGGGCGTGGGGGCAACCATAGCACCGAGCAGCCAGGTATGGAACGGCATCTGCGCGGCCTTGGTGAGTGCGGCGAGCGACAACAGGATGACCGGCATCACCAGCAGTGCGGACTGCGCGGTACCGGCGCCGGAAAGCTCGATCATGCCCGAGATGGTCAGCGGCATGCCGTTAACGTGCAGGTACATAAGGCCTGCCAAAAACGCGATGCCGCCCAGCATGTTAAGGATGATCTGGGTGAAGGCGTTCTTGATGGCCTCGAGCGTGCGCGTGTAGCCAATCATAAGGAACGAGCACACGGTGGTGATTTCCCAGCCGCAGAACAGCCACTCAAGGTTGTCGCTCGTCACGATGACGAACATGGCCGAGAGGAACAGGAACATAAGCGCCAGGAACTGCGGGCGTCGGTCGGGCGCGGTCTGCCCGCGCAGCGCGGCCTCGTGCTCGTCGTGCGCTTGGAAGTCCTTCATATAACCCAGGGCATACACGCAGATGAGGCTGCCGACGATGCCGACGGCGAGGACCATGATCACGCTCATGTAGTCCAGGTAGAGCGGCGTCGCCGTGACAGCTTCGGCCGCAGGCAGCGTCATGGCAGCAAAGGCAAGCGAGCCCACCAGCTGGACTATGCCAAGCACCGTGGTGAGCGCGTTCCTATATTTGAACGCGTTGTACAGGATGACGGCGCACAGAATGACATCGATGACAGAGCTGATGATCGAGAGCACATGCGAGGTGCCGGGGGCAACCTCAAAGCTCTGCGGACCCGTGCCAAAAAAGATGACGGCGACTACAACTGTCACCGCCATAATAATGCCGGAACCTATGAGCCCCACCGCATCGCGGGCGCGGTCACCGCGAGCGAGCAGCATGCCCAGCGCCGGTACCAGCGGAAACAGGGTAAGGAAATACAGTAGCGTCATACCATCACTCCCCCATGCAAAAACGCTGCAATTGTTTAACGTTATAGCTCAATTGAGGAGTAGCGGCGGCAGGTTTTCGGTCAACTGGGGAGTTTTAGGCGTACGGGGCAAGGGTACGTCCGCTTTGGAGCAGTGGCGCGGTAAGAAAAATGCGCCCCTGTGGGCGCACCCTCTTGCTACTCTGCCTACTTAACGCGCGGCTTGCGACCGCGCGGCTTATCGATAAGCGCATCGGCACCGCCATCGCGATACTGACGGCACCAAGCCTTGACCGAAGACTCGCTGGGAATCTTGTGCTTAATCATGGCCTCGCGAACCGTCAGGCCGTTTTCCAGGCGATCCTTAACCACGGCGAGCTTGACGTCGTACGAATACGTGCGGTGATGCGAGCCCGCGTTGAGCACGGCGTCGGCACCGCCCACGGCGTATGCGCGGGCCCACTGACGAGCCGTGGCCTGGGGAATGCCAAGCTTTGCGGCGAGGGCGCGGTGACCGACCCCCTCTTGGAGGACCTCGACGGCGCGCTGCCTAACCTCGGGCGCATGCGTGCGAGTCCTAGTTGCTTCCGACATACCTGCCACTTCTTAGCCCTAAACGTTGACCTGTGTTCTTACGTGCATGTTAGATAGTAGCATTTTGCTGTTTGCTCAAAGCAGTTAATTAAAATAGACGCGGCATTATCTGGGCATTTGACACCTATTTACGGCGTTTCTTTATCGATTATTTACGCTGGTAGCTAGCTCGCAGCTAATTGTCATTCGTTTGCCAACAAAATTGGCATCTCTTTATGTCCTTTGGTCTAGAGGGAATAATTATTAACCCCTCCCCCAATAATTTTGAGCGGTCTGCAGGGCAGTGACGCCTCACTTCTCATGATTACCGCGCATTGCCATCCACCCGAGCAAAACAAAAAGGACGGGACCTGCTGCGCTTGCAGACCCCGCCCCGGTTGACACCCGATGGGACGCAGTCGGGCGAGGCAGGTCCGTGCTGCCGCCCCGCCTGGCCGCGATGTTCAACTACAGCTCGTTGGCCGCGTGATACGCCGTGCGAATGGCGCTCGCGATGTCGGCGGTGCGCTCGCCCGAGCAGTCGCCCACGCAGGTCACGGGCACCGTCACGCCATCCAGGTCAAACGCGTTGGCCTTGGAGCCCACGGCCATCACCACGTAATCGCAGGCGATCTTCACCGGCTCCTCGGCGCCGTCCTCGGTGGTGCGAACAGCCTCCACACCCTCGTCGGTAATGGCGGTCAGGCGGGTCTTCACGTGCTGCTCCACGTTGTGCTCTGCAAAGTCGCTCATGATCAGCGGCAGAATGGTCTCGGACTCGCCCGCGGCAATCTTGTCGAGCATCTCCACGATCGCCACCTCGCAGCCGTGCTGCAGCAGATACTCGGCAGTCTCGGTACCCACCAGGCCACCGCCAATGACGGCGACACGGCCCGTAAGCTCCACCTTGCCTGCCAGCACGTCCCAGCTCGAGACGACCTTGTCCGAATCGGCACCCGGAACGGGGATGACCACGTCGTGCGCGCCCACAGCCACAATCGCGGCGTCGGCGGCGTTGAGGTCCTCAGCGGTAGCGGCATGGTTGAGCTCAACCTTCACACCAAGGCCAGGCAGAATCTTCTCGTAGTACTCGACCGAGCGCATGATCTCGTCCTTGCGCGGAGGCGCGGCCGCCAGCACAATCTGGCCTCCCAAGCGATCGCTCGCCTCGTAAACGGTCACATCGTAGCCGCGCTTGGCCGCCACGCGCGCGGCCTCCAAGCCAGCAATACCGCCGCCCACCACGGCGATCTTCTTGTCGCCCTCGCCCGGCTTGATGGCGATGGTCGCCTCGTCGCCGTTCTCGGCGTTGAGCACGCACGAGATGTACTTGCGGTTTTGAATCGCGTCGACGCAGCCCTTGTTGCAGTTAAGGCACTCGCGGATGGGCTCACCCGTGGCAGCTTTCAGCGCAATGTCGGGGTCGCACATGAGCGAACGGCCGTACGCGATGATGTCGGCCGCGCCGTCTTCCAGAATCTTCTCGCCGGCCTCGACCGAGACAACGCGGCCGACGGTTGCCACCGGCACGGAGACCAAGGCCTTGACGCGCTCGGCCACGGGCAGCGTCCAGTTGTAGGGCATGGCGCCCATGGGCGGAATGGTGTCGCCCATGTTGCCGGTGTGGTTGGCCTGTGCGATCTGGATCATATCGATGCCCGCGCCCTCGAGCAGCTTGGCGAACTCGCAGGCCTCGTCGGGCCGCAGGCCGCCCTTGCCGCGCGGCGTGCCGTCGGGGTTCTCCATGATCACGGGGAGCTTGTACTCCACCATCAGCTGCGGCGCGGCTTCCTTAATGGCAGCGACAACCTCCAGCGCGTAGCGGACGCGGTTCTCGAACGAACCACCGTACTCGTCGGTGCGCTGGTTGAGGATGGCCGAGCACAGCGAACCCACCAAGCGGTCGCCGTGGACCTCGATGGCATCGATGCCGGCCTGCTGCGCGCGAGCGGCCGAGGCAGCAATGGCCTCCTTGATCTGGGTGAGCTGCTCTACGCTCGCCTCGTTCACAAAGTGCTGCATATCGTGGTGCAGCTTGGCGTAGGCCTGGTTGCGAATCTCGTTGGACTCGGCCATCTTGGCGGCAAAGGTCTCCTCGTCACCGGCGGCCTTGGCCTCCTGCGCGGCCTTGGCGGCAGCCATGGATCCCATGACCATGCGACCGACACCGGGCACGTCGTACTCGGGGTGGAACAGCTGCAGCGCGACCTTGGCGCCGTGCTTGTGGACGGCGTCGGCCAGCGCCTTAAACGTGGGGATCTGGGCGTCGGTTGCCAGCTTGGGCGTGGGGCTTGCGGTCATAACGGGGGCAACGTCGCCGATGACGATGTAGCTCACGCCGCCACGGGCCAGGCGCTCGTAAAAAGCCAGGCTGCGCTCGCCGATGGAACCGTCGCGCTCCTCGTAGCCGGTGGTAAGCGGCGGGAACATAATGCGGTTCTTGAGCTCAAGGGGGCCAACCGTAATGGGCTGGAGCAGCTTGGATGCAGGTGCGGTCATGGATATTCCTCTCTTGTAGGCGCGGCGGCGATGGTGCCGCGTAGTTGTCTAGAGGATATGGCATGGG
>DBEWTR010000067.1:0-2877 GCA_048205775.1 Collinsella sp.
CCCTCGCCGAGCAGCTCGGCTGCCGGGTCGGTGCAAAAACCGTGCGTGCCGAGCGAGCCGTCGTCGGTGCAAACGTTGACCGTGGCGCCCAGCGCGCGGAACTCATCGATGCCCACGGCCTTGGAAGCGGTGCCAAAACCCAGGCACACGTCGACGGCCACACCCTGCTCGGCAAGCTTGCCGGCAAGGCACAGCACGGGCGGAACACCGATGCCGCCCGCCACGAGCAGCGCCTTCCTGGTGCCCTCGGGAACAAGCCAGCCGCGGCCGCCAGGGCCCAACAGGTTGGACTTGGAGCCGGGGGCCATCTGCGACAGGCGACGGGTGTCGTCGCCCACGACGGCGTACCACAGCTCGACAGTGCCGGCCTCGGCGTCGGCGCGATAGAAGCTCAGGGGCACGCGAAGCAGCGAGGAAGCATCGCCGGGCACGGCAATGTTCACAAACTGGCCGGGCTTGAGCGCACTTGCAAGCTTGGGGGCCGAGATGACGAGCGAGAAGATGCCGTCGGCGATCTCCCGGTTCGAGACGACCTCGAAGTCGTGCATGCGTGCAGTGGAAGGTGTGGGCATAGACGCTCCAATCCCCCATGCGGTTGCATGGTCCAAACGAATAGAAAGCGCGGCACCGCAAGGGCGCCGCGCACAAAAGCGATAAGGCTATGCTAGCAGATGCAGCCGTCGGCAAGCGTCTGCTTACCGCCGACAAACACATCGGTGGCACGACCGGTGAGCGTGCGGCCGGCAAAACCGGAGTTCTCGGCACGCGACTCGTAACCGTCCTCGCCAACCGTCCAGGTGGCGGACGCGTCGAACACGGTCAGGTCGGCAACGGAGCCCGCCTTGACCTGAACCTGGTCGAGACCCAGGATCTCACGCGGCTTGATGGCCATGAGCTCGACCATGCGGCCCATGCTCATCTTGCCCGTGTTGACCAGCTCGGTGAGTACGAGCGACAGCGAGGTCTCGAGGCCGATCATACCAAAGGGCGCAAGCTCGAACTCACGGGCCTTCTCCCACGGGGTGTGAGGAGCGTGATCGGTGACGATAACGTCGACGGTGCCGTCGATGACGCCCTGACGGATGGCCTCGGCATCCTCCTCGGTACGCAGCGGCGGATTGACCTTGAGCGAGGTGTTGTAGGTCTCGTCCAGGTCGTTCTCGGTCAGGAACATGTGGTGCGGGGTGGCCTCGCAGGTGACCTGAACGCCAGCGGCCTTACCGGCACGCACGATCTCCAGGCCATGGGCGGTGGAGATGTGCTGGATGTGCAGCTTGGCACCGGTCAGCTTGGCGATCTCGATGTCGCGAGCGATCTGGAGCTCCTCGCCGGCAGCCGGCCAGCCCTCGAGAGCCAGACGGGTCGAGACCTTGCCCTCGTTGATCTGGCCATGGCCGACCAGGTCCTCGTCCTGGCAGTGGCTCATAAAGACCTTGCCGAACATCTTGCCGTAGTCCATGCAACGACGGAGCATACCCGCGCCCTGCACGCCGCGACCGTCGTCGGTGAAGGCGACGGCGCCGTGGGCGACCATATCGCCCATCTCGGACATGGCCTCGCCCTTAAGACCGCGGGTCATGGCGCCCGACGGATAGACGCGGCAGTGACCGACCTCGGCAGCGCGGGACTTGACGAACTCCACGACGGTGCCGTTATCGGTGACGGGATCGGTGTTGGGCATGGCGCACACGCCGGTAAAGCCGCCCTTGGCAGCTGCGCGGGTGCCGCTCTCGATGTCCTCTTTGACCTCGTAGCCGGGCTCGCGAAGGTGAACGTGCATATCCACCAGGCCGGGGACGAGGTACTTGCCGGAAAGGTCGCGGACCTCGGCTCCCTCGACGGCGAGATTCTCGCCGACCTCGGCGATCTTGTCGCCGTCAATCAGGACGTCAACGACACCGTCAAGCTCGACGGACGGGTCGACGACGTGGGCATTCTTAAGAAGCAAGGCCATTATCGGCACCTCCAAGCAGCAGATACAGGATAGCCATACGCACGCAGATACCGGCGTAGACCTGCTCCAGGATGACGGAGCGTTGCGGGTGGTCGGCCATATAGGAATCGAACTCGACGCCGCGGTTGATGGGGCCCGGGTGGCAGATGATCGCGTCGGGCTTCATGAGCTTCTCGCGGTCCTTGGTCAGACCGAAGAGCTTGTGGTACTCACGAATGGTCGGGAACGGGGCACCCTCGAGACGCTCCTGCTGCACGCGCAGCATGTAGACGACGTCCAGCTCGGGCAGGACGGAATCGAGGTCGCTCGTCACGTGGTCGCAGCCCAGGACCTCGGGCGCCGGCGGCAGCAGCGTGCCGGGGGCGACGGCGTAGGTCTCGCAGCCCATGATCTTAAGGGCGGGGATCAGCGAGCCGCAGACGCGGGAGTGCGCGATATCGCCGACGACGGCGACCTTCAGACCGTGGAAGTCACCCTTGTGCTCCCAGATGGTGTACAGGTCGAGCAGGGCCTGCGTGGGATGGTTGTGCTTGCCGTCACCGGCGCAGATGACGCTCGCGGGCGAGTTCTGCGTGACGATGTAGGGAGCACCGGCGTGCTTATCGCGCACGACGATGCAGTCGATCTTGTAGGCGTTGAGGGTCTCGACGGTGTCGACGAGGCTCTCGCCCTTGACCGTGGAGGTCGAGGAGCCGCCAAAGTTGAGGCTGTCGGCCGAAAGACGCTTCTCGGCGAGCTCGAAGGAGCTGCGGGTGCGCGTCGAGGGCTCGTTGAACATGTTGACGATGGTCTTGCCCTTGAGCGTGGGGACCTTCTTGATGGCACGCTCGTTGACCTCGGAGAACGCCTTGGCGGTCTCGAGGATGAGCTTGATGTCCTCTTCGGAGTACTCGGTAATGTCGATCAGGTGCTTATGGTTGAAC
>DBEWTR010000070.1:0-3415 GCA_048205775.1 Collinsella sp.
CAAGCCTGCGGCTGCCAAGAAGGCTCCGACCAAGGCGAAGGCTACCAAGCCCGCTGCCAAGGCTTCGGCCAAGTCCGCCACGGCCAAAAAGGCAGCCACCAAAAAGGCTGCTCCCAAGGCCAAGGCAGCTGCTGTTAAGGCTCCCGCCAAGAAAGCGTAACAAAGGCGTTACCACTGTAATTACCCGCCCCGCGTGGGCGTAGGATAGATGTCATAACCGTTCCGGGAGAAACATCCCCGGGGGAAAGGAACGTATGAATAAGATCTTCGACAACAAGCAGGAGTTTACCGAGCTCTATCGCGATGCCGTCATGAGCATCAGCGGCAAGAGCGTCGAGGCCGCCAGCGACCTCGACCGCTTTAACGCCCTGGCCAAGCTCGTGGCCGAAAAGGCCCGCACCGTTGCCACCAAGAGTGACGCCCGCGTCACCGCCGAGGGCAAGAAGCGCGTGTACTACTTCTCGATCGAGTTTTTGATCGGCCGCCTGCTCGACAACTACCTGCTCAACTTTGGCGTACGCGATATGGTCGCCGAGGCACTCGACGACATGGGCTTTGATCTGTCCGTCATCGAGAACCAGGAGCCCGATCCGGCGCTGGGCAACGGTGGCCTGGGCCGTCTGGCCGCATGCTTCCTGGATTCCATGGCAGCCGAGGGCATTGCCGGCTACGGCAACGGCATGCGCTACCGCTACGGCCTGTTTAAGCAGGAGATCGTCAACGGCAGCCAGGTCGAGGCCACCGACGAGTGGCTCACCCACGGCTATCCCTGGGAGGTCCGTCGTCAGGACAAGGCCGTTACCATTAAGTTTGGTGGCCACGTCGAGGGCTTTGAGGAGAACGGCCGCACGTTCTACCGCACGGTGGACACGCAGGATATCCTGGCCGTCCCCTATGACATCCCCGTCGTGGGCTATGCCGGCGAGACTGTCAACAAGCTGCGCGTCTGGGCCGCAGAGCCGGTCGAGGAGCACTTCGATCTGGAGGCCTTCAACCGCGGCGACTACGCCCTGGCCGACGCCGAGCGCGCCGAGGCCGAAGCCATCAGCGCCATCCTCTACCCCAACGACGCCGGCGAGCACGGCCGTCTGCTGCGCCTGAAGCAGGAGTACCTGTTTGTCTCGGCCGGCATCTACAGCCTGCTCGACACCTTTGAGAAAGAGCACGGCGCGAACTGGGAGCTGCTGCCGCAGTTTGTGGCCATCCATACCAACGATACCCACCCCGCCATGTGCGGCCCCGAGCTCATGCGTATCCTCATCGACGAGAAGAAGCTCGAGTGGGACGACGCCTGGAACATCGTGACGCAGGTCGTGAGCTACACCAACCACACCATCCTGCCCGAGGCTCTGGAGAAATGGCCCATCGGCACGTTCTCCAAGCTCCTTCCCCGCGTGTACCAGATCATCGACGAGATCAGCCGTCGTTGGCACGAGTCGTTCGACACCACGCAGGAGGGCTGGCAGGAGCGTCTGCGCCAGACCGCCATTCTGTGGGACGGCGAGATCCGCATGGCCAACCTGTCTGTGATCTGCAGTCACAGCGTCAACGGCGTGGCTAAGATCCATTCCGACATCATCAAGAACATCGTGCTCAAGGACTTCTATGCCCTGACGCCCGAGAAGTTCAACAACAAGACCAACGGTATCTCGCACCGTCGCTTCTTTGCCGAGGCCAATCCCACCTACGCCAAGCTCGTGACCGAGGCCATTGGCGATGGCTGGTTCAAGGACGCCTTTGAGCTGGAGAAACTCAAGGAGTTTAAGGACGACACCGAGTTCCTGAAGGCCGTGGGTGCCTCCAAGCGCGCCAACAAGGAGCGCCTGGCCGCCTACGTTAAGGCCGAGACCGGTCTGGTCATCGACCCCAACACCGTCTTCGATGTCCAGGTCAAGCGCTTCCATGCCTACAAGCGCCAGCTCATGAACATCATGAAGGTGATGGACATCTACAACCGTCGCATCGCCGATCCCAACTTCCATGTGACGCCGACGACCTTCATCTTTAGCGGCAAGGCCGCCTCGAGCTACACCTTTGCCAAGGAGACCATCCGCCTCATTAACTCCGTGGCCGACGTCATCAACAACGACGCCCGCGTGAACGAGGTCATGAAGGTCTGCTTTATCCCCAACTTCCGCGTGAGCAACGCCCAGCTCATCTACCCTGCCGCCGAGATCTCGGAGCAGATCTCCACGGCCGGCAAGGAGGCCTCGGGCACGTCCAACATGAAGCTCATGATGAACGGCGCCATTACGCTGGGCACCCTCGACGGCGCCAACATCGAGATCGCCGACCTGGCCGGTCGCGAGAACGAGGCCATCTTTGGCCTGACCGCCCCCGAGGTCGATCAGCTCTGGGCATCCAACAGCGACTTCGCATGGGATACGCTCAACAACGATCGCGAGCGTCTGGGTCGCGTGATGGACGAGCTCAAGGACAACACTTTTGCGGGTCTTTCGGGCAACTTCGAGAGCATCTACAACGAGCTCATGAACAACAACGACCCCGACCTGGTCATGGCCGATTTCCGCAGCTACGTGGATGCGTGGGAGAAGCTTACCGGCAGCTACGGCGACCAGGAGACCTGGAACCGCAAGGCCCTGCTCAACACCGCCTCGAGCGGCTGGTTCTCGAGCGACCGCACCATTCGCGAGTACCGCGACGAGATCTGGCACGCATAAAGGCGCGCGAGCTCCCCTATGCCAGCACGGCATTACTCGACGGGCGCGACGTTGCGCCGCGCCCGTCGCTAATGGGTTTAGGAACATCGATGACAGAAGGAGAAATCGATGAGTAAGAAAGAATGCATCGCGATGCTCCTCGCAGGAGGACAGGGCAGCCGATTGGGGGCACTCACCCAAAAGATCGCTAAGCCGGCGGTTAGCTTTGGTGGCAAGTTCCGCATTATCGACTTCTCGCTCTCCAACTGCTCCAACTCGGGTATCGACACGGTGGGCGTTCTGACGCAGTATCGCCCCTACCTGCTGCATGCCTATGTGGGCTCCGGCGAGGCGTGGGATCTGGACAGTCGCGATGGCGGCGTGTCGATCCTGCCGCCGTACGAGACGCAGACCGGTGGCGCCTGGTATGCGGGTACGGCCGACGCCATTACGCAGAACCTCGACTACATCAAGGCCAACGACCCCAAGTACGTCCTGATCCTGTCCGGCGATCACCTATATCGCATGGACTACCGCAAGATGCTCAAGACGCACATTGAGAACAACGCCGACCTCACGGTGAGCGTTATGCCCGTGCCGTGGGAGGAGGCCAGCCGCTTTGGTATCCTGACCACCGACCCCGAGGACGGCCGCATCACCAAGTTCACTGAGAAGCCCGATAAGCCCGATTCGAACCTCGCGTCCATGGGCATCTATATCTTCTCGGCCGACGTGCTGATCGAGGCGCTCGAGGA
>DBEWTR010000113.1:0-6525 GCA_048205775.1 Collinsella sp.
CGCCTCCTTGGAGGCCAGGCTGATCTGCTCGGAGATATCAGCGGCGGGGATCACGCGCTCGGCGGCGGTGACGTTGTAGTTCTCGATCATGACAACCTGCAGGTAGGGAGCCACGTCGGGGTCGTTTGCAATCCACTGCGACAGCGTCAAGATCAGATGGATGATGTCCTGCGCGATAGTGTAGGCAGGCGCCGCCTTGCCGCCAAAGATGATGGTGGCGGGGTGCTTAGGTCTGTTGCCGTTCTTGATATCGAGGTACTTCCAGATGATGTAGAGTGCGAGCATCTGCTGGCGCTTGTACTCGTGGATGCGCTTGACCTGGACGTCGATGATGGCGTTGGAGGGAATGGTCACGCCCTGCTCGAGCGCCATGAACTGGCGCATGATGGTTTTGGCTTCGGCCTTGGTGGCGGCCAGGCGCTCAAGAATGCTCTTATCGTCGGCGAAGTCGGCGAGCTTGCTCAGGTCACCGGTGCTGCGCCAATCGGTACCGATCACGTCGTCGAGCAGGCTGGCGAGCGCGGGGTTGGCTCCCTGGATCCAGCGGCGGAAGGTGATACCGTTGGTCTTATTGGAGAACTTCTCGGGATAGATTTCGTAGAACGGATGAAGCTCGGTGTCCTCCAGGATCTTGGTGTGGAGGGCGGCTACGCCGTTGATGGAGAAGCCAAAGTGGATGTCCATGTGAGCCATGTGGACGGTGTCGTGCTCGTCGATGATGGCGACGCGCGGGTCATCGTGCTCGGCCTTCGCGATCTCATCGAGCTTGACGATAATGTCGGCGATGGCAGGGGAGACCTTCTGCAGGCTGGCGAGCGGCCACTTCTCGAGCGCCTCGGCAAGAATCGTGTGGTTAGTGTAGGCGACCATGGAGCGTACGATGGTCACGGCCTCGTCAAACTCGATGCCATGCTCGGTGGTGAGCAGGCGGATGAGCTCGGGGATGACCATGGTGGGGTGCGTGTCGTTAATTTGGACCACGGCGTAGTCGGCCAGATCGTGCAGGTTGCTGCCGCGCTCGATGGCCTCGTCGATCAGGAGCTGGGCGGCGTTGCTTACCATGAAGTATTCCTGGTAGATGCGAAGTAGGCGGCCCTGCTCGTCGGAATCGTCGGGGTAGAGGAACAAGGTGAGGTTCTTGGCGATCTCGGTCTTGTCGAAGTCGATGGAGCTGCCGGGGACCAGGCCGTCGTCGACGCTCGCCAGGTCGAACAGGCGCAGGCGGTTCTTGGTGGGCTGGCCGTAACCGGGCACATCGATGTTGACGAGCTTGGAGGTGACGGCAAAATCGCCGAACTCGACGGTGTAGGAGCGGTCATCGTCGACTAGGATGTCCTGCTCGCCGAGCCACTCATCGGGGACGGCCTTTTGCTGGTTGTCGACAAAGCGCTGACGGAACAGACCATAGTGATAGTTGAGGCCCACGCCATCGCCGGTCAAGCCCAGCGTGGCGATGGAATCCAGGAAGCACGCGGCCAGGCGACCCAGGCCACCGTTGCCGAGCGACGGCTCGACCTCGAATTCCTCGATCTTGTTGAGGTCGTGGCCTGCGGCGGTGAGCTGGTCCTTAACCTCGTCGTAGATGCCGAGGTCGATCATGTTGTTGATGAGCAGCTTGCCGATCAAAAATTCGGCGGAAATGTAATAGAGCTTTTTCTTGCCGTTGTTGAGCGGGCAGGCAGCGGAGCGCTCCTGCACGAGTTTGACCAGCAGCTTGTAAATGCGACGGTCGTCGAGCTGCTCGAGCGAGGTGCCAAAAGACTGCTCGGCGAGTTCCATGAGGTTAATTTGGGGCATGTTTTCTCCTGTGATGGGTTGTTTCATGTCTGCAATTCATAAGAAGCCCGCGCGAGGGGATTGGGGTGGCCTCGCGCGGGAAAAGCAAGCGCGTCCGCACGGTGAGGAGGGGTCGAGCGCGGTGGCTTCTATTGAGGAAGCTCGATTTCGGCTTCCGACGGGATGCGGAAGTAGGTCTCGGTCCAGTCGGTGAGTTTGTGCTCGAGCTCGCGGGTGATGGCGCCGTCGAGCATGCGCCAAGTCCAGTTGCCGCCCAGCGTGGCAGGGGTGTTGATGCGCGCCTCGTTGCCCAAGTTGAGCAGGTCCTGCATGGTGTAGATGCACGTGTCGCTCACGCTGGCGGCGATGGTGCGATTGAGTGCATCTGCCATGGGTTCGCCGGCCTGCTGATGGGTGTACAGGGCTGCCTGCTCACGCTGACGCGGGGTGGCCGTTCCCTCAAACCAACCGCGCGCCGTCTCGTTGTCGTGGGTGCCCACATAGGCGACGGTGTTGGCGATGTAGTTATGCGGCAGGTAGTACGAGTTGGTGCCCTCAAAGGCAAACTGCAGGATCTTCATGCCGGGGAAGCCCGAGTTGTCGCGCATGTCGATGACGCCGGGGGTGAGGAAGCCCAGGTCCTCCGCGATGATGGGCAGCGTGCCGAGCTTTTCCTCGAGCGTCTTGAAGAACTTGAGGCCGGGACCCTGCGTCCACGAACCGTAGGACGAATCTGGCGAGGAGAACGGCACCTCCCAATAGGCCTCGAAGCCGCGGAAGTGATCCAAGCGGATGACGTCGTACATGTCGAGGGCGGCGCGAATGCGGCCCTCCCACCAGGAGAAGCCGTCGGACTCCATGGCGTCCCAGTCGTAGATGGGGTTGCCCCAGTACTGGCCGGTGGCCGAGAACTGGTCGGGCGGCGTGCCGGCGACGCTCACGGGATTGCCGGCGGCGTCGATCTTAAAGAGCTCAGGCGTCGCCCACATCTCGACGGAGTCACGCGAGACATAGATGGGCAGGTCGCCGATGATGAGAATGTCGCGCTCGTTGGCATAGGCCTTGAGGCGGCTCCACTGGCGATCGAAGAAGTACTGCGTCATCTGGTGGTAGAGCATACGCGCCGGATGGTCGGCGCAGACCTTGGCGGAAGCCTCACCGCGGGTGCGGAGCTCCGCGGGCCACTCCCAAAACGCCTTGAGACCGCACTCCTCTTTGACGGTCATGAACTCACAGTAGGGGATGAGCCAGTCCTCGTTGGCTTGGATAAAGTCATCGAAATCGGCCGGCTTGTCGGCAGCAAAGCGCTCGGCGGCGCGGTCGAGAATCTGACGGCGGCCGCCAAAGATGGCACCGTAGTCGACGTTACTGGGGTCAGAACCCAGGTACACGCCATCGATATCGCGCTGCTCTAGATACCCTGCCTCGATAAGCTCGGCAAAGTCGATAAAGTTGGGGTTGCCTGCGCGGGCCGAGAACGACTGGTAGGGCGAATCGCCATAGCTGGTCGTCGTAAGGGGCAGAATCTGCCAGTAATGTTGTTTGCACGAGGCGAGAAAATCGACGAAGTCGTAGGCATTCCAGCCAAAGCCGCCGATTCCGTATGGTCCGGGCAGAGATGAGACGGGCATGAGGACGCCGCTTGCACGCTCCATGAATGCGCTCACCAACCTTCTTGTTGTGGGGTCGGCCTGCCGATGGGTGTGCAGTCCGCCTCCGATGTTCTGATTCGATACACCTATTGTAAAACATGTTGTTTAAACATGTACAGGCAAGATAAAAAAGTTGGTCGATTTTCGGCGAATGGTTACATGCCATGAAAAAGCCCCGACCTCACAACGTGAGATCGGGGCAAGAGCGGTATGTAGGTTTTTGCTACTCGGCGTCGGCGAAGCCGTTGGGGTTGTGGCTCTGCCAGTTCCAGCTATCGCGGCACATGTCCGCGATGTCGTACTGGGCCTTCCAGCCCATCATGCGCTCGGCCTTGGAGGCATCGCACCAGTTGGCAGCGATGTCGCCGGCGCGGCGCTCGCGGATCACGTAGGGCAGCTCCTTGCCACAAGCCTTGGAGAAGGCGGCGACGACCTCGAGTACCGAGGTGCCGGTGCCGGTGCCCAAGTTAAAGATCTCGACGCCGGTCTTGCCGTTCATCCAGTTAAGGGCGGCAACGTGACCAGAGGCCAGATCGCACACGTGGATGTAGTCGCGCACGCCGGTGCCGTCGGGGGTGGGGTAGTCGTTGCCAAAGACCTGAACGGCCTCGAGCTTGCCCACGGCGACCTGGGCGACATAGGGCACCAAGTTGTTGGGGATGCCCTTGGGGTCCTCGCCGATCAGGCCCGACGGATGAGCGCCGATGGGGTTGAAGTAACGGAGCAGCACGACGTCCCACTCGGGGTCGGCGGTGTGGACGTCCATAAGGATCTGCTCGATCATCCACTTGGTCCAACCATAGGGGTTGGTCGCGGGCTTCTTAGGATCCTCCTCGGTGACGGGCGGGTTGTCCGGGTCGCCGTAGACGGTCGAGGAGCTCGAGAAGATGATGGACTTGCAGCCATGGTTGCGCATGACGTCGATGAGCACCAGGGTGTTCTCGATGTTGTTGTGGTAGTATTCGACGGGCTTGCTCACCGACTCGCCGACGGCCTTAAAGCCGGCAAAGTGGATGACGCGGTCGATCTGATGGGTATCGAAGATCTTGTTCATCGCATCGCGGTCGAGCACGTTGGCCTCGTAGAAGGTGAGGTTCTTGGCGGCCTCGTCGCCCACGATGGTCTTGACGCGGTCGACGGCGACGGCGCTGGAGTTGGAGAGATCATCGACGATGACGACCTGGTAGCCACCCTCGAGCAGCTGAACGACGGTGTGCGAGCCGATAAAGCCGGCGCCACCGGTAACGAGGACGCAGGTGTCTTTGGGGTCGAGTGCTTTGGACATGTAGTCTCCTATCGAATCAGGAACACTTCTAGAGGGGAGTATAGCGCAGGCGGGGACGCCCAAATGGTGCACTGTAGGAAAAGCAGAGGATTATGTTAACGTACTCATATAAGAGCTTGCTCAATTGTTACCTCAAATTTGACAATTGCTTACGAGCCGCCGACCTTGTAGTTTCCTGCCGTTCGTGGAAATCGTTGGGACGCGCCATATGTACGCTAATATGTATGAGTTGAGCGACATATAAATAAGCATGTAACGGAGTACATATGTCACCAAACAGCGATTCCATCCTTTCCCAGGAGCTCTCGCGCCGCACTGCCCTCAAGGCCCTGTTCGGCGCCGCTTCTGCGGCAGTTCTTTTTGGCCTGCCCACTCGCGCCCATGCGGCGGAGGCTTCCAAAGAAACCACCGATAAATTGAATGCCGCCCAGGCCCAGCTCGACGAGGTTCAGGCCCAGCTCGACAGCATCGCAAATGAGTATGCGGCGCTGGCCAACAAGAATGCCCAGACCCTCAACGACATCGAGAATGTCCAGGGCAAGATTGACGACACGCAGGCCCAGATCGATGAAAAGAAGGCCGAGCTCAAGAAGAAGCGCAACGACCTTTCCGATCGCGTGGCCGCCAGCTACAAGTCCGGCGGCACGAACATCCTGTCGCTGCTGCTGGCCTCTGGCTCGTTTGAGGAGCTCGTTGCCAACGCGCATTACGTTGAGAAGATCAACAAGAGCGACCGCGATGCCATCGAGGACATCCAGACGATTCAGGCCGAGCTCGACGCACAGAAGACCGAGCTCGAAGCACAAAAGGCCAACCTGGAGAAACTCAAGGATCAGCAGACGGCTCAGATGCAGGATATGCAGGCCAAGCAACAAGAGGTCCAGACCGTGCTGAACGGTCTTTCCGACGACGTCAAGGAGCTCATGGCTCAGCGTGATTCCGAGATTCTCGCTGCCGCCCAGGCCGAGGAGGCCGCTAGGAAGGCCGCCGCTGCCGCGGCCGCCGCGAACAAGAACAATTCCTACTCGGGTGGTTCGAGCTCGGGCGGTGGATCGTATGCGCCCGGAACTCCGCAGCAGAATGCCGGCTCGGGCAAGCAGCAGGCCGTCGTCAACGCGTGCTACTCCACGCCTTCGCCGGGTCAGAACTGGTGCGCGGCGTGGGTTACCAATGTCTTCCGTAACGCCGGCGTTGGCTACTTTGGCGGCAACGCCTGCGACATGTTCAACGCCTGGTGCTATAGCTCCGACCGCTCGGCGCTGCAGGTGGGCATGATCGTGGCCGACTCCTCGCATAGCGGCACGGGTGCTCCGGGCCTTATCTACGGTCATGTGGGTATCTACGTTGGCGGCGGCATCGTTATGAGCAACGAGGGTGCCATTACGTCTAAGTCGCTTGATTCGTTCATTAGCTTTTATGGTACTGGCTCTGGCGTGCGCTGGGGCTGGCTCGGCGGTATTGCGCTGTCGTAACGCAAGTTGGGCCGCGTGCCCGCCCGCAATATATTTGATTGCCTGCTCGGGCAGTCCTGCGCAAGACGAAGGCCACATTAAGTGGCCTTCTTTGCGTGCGGAACTCGCGATCAATCAAATATATTGCGGGCGGGCACGCGGCCCTCTCGGGTCCTGAGCGCGACTCATCGGACTGGTTGTCTGATATTAAGATGGTGAAGGCCCCTTTCGGGGCCTTCTTTTTAGAGGAATTCGCCGACTCGGTGGACTTCGGGTTCGAGGTCCACGTCGAATTGGTCTTTGACGGTTGTTTGGATGTGGCGGATGAGTTCGTCGACATCGGCGGCGGTGGCGTGGTCGG
>DBEWTR010000104.1:0-5072 GCA_048205775.1 Collinsella sp.
GGCAGGAGTCGACGCAAACGCCACAAGCGATGCACTCGTCGGCATCAATTACGGGATGAGCCATGGTAGTTTCCTCTCTGTTGACCGACGCTACAGGCGATGCGCGTCGGTTTGATTCGGGCAAAAACATACCACGGGAGCGACCGTTTGCAATACCCTCTGACCGGCATCTTCATACCGTTCGCCGAGTATGCCAAGGTTTACTAAAAAATGCGCAGGTGGGGCCGTTGAGCTGCGCAAATGTTAGCTAAAGGTGACTTGAAATATAGGGCGATTGAGCGTGCTTGCGGAAACCGCATCCCATTATTTTGTCGAAAAACGGGTTGCAGTTTCCGGTTAGGCCCGCTAGCGGAAAATGCGAGCCGGTATCAGCTCTCAAAACGGGATACGGTTTCCGGTTGAGCCTTCAGACGGAAACTGCGACCCGGAATCCACGCTCAAACCGGGATGAGCTTTCCGCAAGACGGCCCCCAGGCACCCCCGGACGCAAACCTCAGCCATCTCTACATAGATCTCGATAGATCTGCCCAGAACTCAAACAGCGCGTCTACCTGCATATTTGCGAACCTAAACTCTTGGCAATAAGAAATCTTATATGAATTGACTTAGATTTTGTATATTCCGGCCCATAAGGGGATACACTACATCCTGAAAGACAAGCCGAAACACCGCTTGGCAGACCGCCGAGTCGGTGCAAACGCACAAGAGAGAGGGAATTTCTAATGAGTAAGATTCTTGGTATCGACCTTGGTACTACTAACTCCGCTATGGCCGTTCTCGAGGGCGGTTCTCCGACCATTATCGTGAACGCCGAGGGCGACCGCACCACCCCGTCCGTCGTGGGCTTCCGTGCCGACGGCGACCGCGTCGTGGGTAAGGCCGCTAAGAACCAGGCTGTCACCAACCCCAAGAACACCGTGTTCTCCATCAAGCGCTTCATGGGCCGCAAGTACTCCGAGTGCACCTCCGAGATCAAGACCGTGCCGTATGAGGTCAAGGAGGGCCAGGGTGGCCGTGCCGTCGTCGACATCGAGGGCAAGGATTACACCGCCGAGCAGGTGAGCGCCATGACGCTCGCCAAGATGAAGGCCGACGCCGAGAAGTATCTGGGCGAGACCGTCACCGACGCCGTCATCACCGTCCCGGCCTACTTCAACGACGCCCAGCGTCAGGCCACCAAGGACGCCGGTAAGATCGCCGGCCTCAACGTCAAGCGTATCGTCAACGAGCCGACCGCTGCTGCCCTGGCCTATGGCCTGGACAAGCAGGGCACCGACCAGCGCATCCTGGTCTTCGACCTGGGTGGCGGCACCTTTGACGTCTCCATCCTCGACCTCGCCGACGGCGTGTTTGAGGTTCTGTCCACCTCGGGCGACAACCACCTGGGCGGCGACGACTGGGATCAGCGCGTCATCGACTGGATGGCCGATAAGTTCCAGCAGGAGAACGGTGTCGACCTGCGTCAGGACCCCATGGCCCTGCAGCGTCTGAAGGAGGCCGCCGAGAACGCCAAGAAGGAGCTCTCCGCCGCCCAGCAGACCACCATCAACCTGCCGTTCATTACCATGAACCAGTCCGGCCCGCTGCACCTCAACTACACGCTGACCCGCGCCGAGTTCGAGAAGATCACCCGCGACCTGCTCGAGCGCTGCAAGCAGCCTGTCACCAACGCCCTGCGCGACGCCAAGCTTAAGCTCTCCGATCTGACCGAGGTCATCCTCGTCGGCGGCTCCACCCGTATGCCCGCCGTCCAGGAGCTCGTCAAGACCATGACCGGCAAGCAGCCCAACATGTCCGTGAACCCCGACGAGGTCGTTGCCGACGGCGCTGCCGTCCAGGGCGGCGTGCTCACCGGCGACGTCGAGGGCATCCTGCTGCTCGACGTTACCCCGCTGTCGCTGGGCGTCGAGACCATGGGCGGCATCATGACCAAGATGATCGACCGCAACACCACGATCCCGACCTCCAAGACCGAGGTCTACTCCACCGCTGCCGACAACCAGACCAGCGTCGAGATCAACGTGCTCCAGGGCGAGCGCGAGCTTGCCCGCGACAACAAGTCGCTCGGTAAGTTCCAGCTGACCGGTATCCCGGCTGCCCGCCGCGGCGTGCCGCAGATCGAGGTCACCTTCGACATCGACGCCAACGGCATCGTCAAGGTCTCCGCTAAGGACAAGGGCACCGGCAAGGAGCAGCAGATCACCATTTCTGGCTCCACCGCTCTGTCCGACGACGAGGTCGATCGTATGGTCAAGGACGCCGAGGCTCATGCCGAGGAGGACAAGAAGCAGAAGGAAGAGGTCGAGGTCCGCAACCAGACCGACAGCCTGTGCTACTCCACCGAGCAGACCCTCAACGAGTTGGGCGACAAGGTTTCCGCCGACGTGAAGTCCAAGGCCGAGGCCGCTATCGCCGACGCCAAGAAGGCGCTCGAGGGCTCTGACGTCGAGGCCATCAAGGCCGCCGGCGAGTCCCTGCAGTCCGTGGCCTACGAGCTGGCCCAGGTTGTCTACGCCGACGCTCAGCAGCAGACCGACGGTGCCGCCGGTGCCCAGCCTGCCGACGATGATGTTGTCGACGCCGACTACGAGGTTGTGGACGACGAGGACAAGTAATCATGTCCGCTCGTAAAGCTCGCACGGAGGCGGCCGCCGTTGGTGCCGCCCCCGTTGACTCTGAGGAGAAGGACGTGAAGATTCCCGTAGAGGCCGCAGACGTTACCGAGGCCAACGAGGCCCCGGCCGCCGAGGCTGCCGAGAACCAAGTAGAGGATTCCAACAAGGAGGCGACGATGACCGAGGACGAGATGGTGGAAGCCGCTATCCGCGCCGGTGAGGAAGCCGCCGACAACGACTTTAAGCTCAAGTTCGAGCAGGCTCAGAAAGAGCTTGCCGACGTGCGCAACGAGCTCGATGCTGCGGCAGAGGCTCAGAAGGCCGCCGAGGACAAGGCAAAGGACGCCACCGAGCGCACCGCCCGTCTGCAGGCCGACTGGGAGAACTTCCGTCGCCGCACCGCCAACGAGCGTATCGCCGAGCGCGAGCGCGCGACCGAGAAGCTCGTCACTGCGCTGCTGCCGGTGGTCGACGATATCGAGCGTGCGATCGACCACGCCCGCAGTCAGGAGCTTGCCGACGACTTTGAGCAGTTCGTCGACGGCGTCGACGCGGTGCATGCCAAGCTGCTCGACGTGTTTGCGCATGAGGGCGTTGAGCCCATCGACCCCAAGGGCGAAGCGTTTGATCCGCTCGAGCATCAGGCTGTGGGTCGCGTCGAGGACGCATCGCAGTACGACGAGACCGTCAACGACGTGTACCAGAAGGGCTACCGCATGGCGGACCGCATCCTGCGTTCCGCGATGGTGACGGTGACCTACGGTGGCGAGAAGCGCCCCGCACCGGAGCCCGAAGCGGCGCCCGAGGATGCTGCGGCCGATACGGCCGAGAGCACCGAGGAGTAATTGAGAAGGGCCCCGGGGCAACACCCGGGGCCCTTTCTGGCCTAGTGCCATATGAAAGCATGAACCGCCGCCCGCTGGGCGACGGATGAAACAGGAGAGGAGCTACGATGGCTGCAGGCAAAACCTTCTATGACATCCTGGGCGTATCCAAGAGCGCCTCCGACAAAGAGATCAAGAGCGCGTTTCGCAAGCTCGCGCAAAAATATCACCCCGATGCCGGCGGTGACGAGGCCAAGTTCAAGGAGATCAGCGAGGCCTACGAGACGCTTTCGGACGAGAAGAAGCGCAAAGAGTACGACCAGATGCTCATGTTTGGCGGCATGCCGGGCGCGGGCGGCGCGTATGGCGGCGGCTACGGTGCCGGCGCGGGTGCCAGCGGCTGGGGCGACATCTTCGACAGCATCTTTAGCGGCAACGGCGCCTGGGGCAGCGATTGGGGCTCGGGCTTTGCCGGGGCTGCGGGCGCTGCCGGTGCCGGCGCGGGTCGCAGCCGTGCTCGCAAGGGCGGCGACCTGTCGCTGACCGTCGATGTGACGGCCGAGGACGCGTTTCGCGGCGTGACGCACAAGGTCACCTATCGCATTCCCTCGACAGGCGAGCAGCAGACCATTACGGTCTCGGTGCCCGCGGGCGCGGTCGACGGCGGCAAGCTACGCTACAAGCGTCGCGGCGAGTATGGCGTTGCCGGCGGCGAGCGCGGCGACCTGGTCGTGACCACGCATGTGGAGGAGCACCCGCTGTTTAAGCGTAAAGGTGCCGACGTGACCATGGAGGTACCGGTCTCGGTCTATGAGGCGGCGCTCGGCTGCACGGTGGACGTGCCGACGCCCGGCGGTGCGACGGTTCGTCTGAAGGTGCCCGCGGGTACCCAGACGGGCAAGAAGTTTCGCTTTAAGGAGATGGGTGCGCCCGACGTTAAGCATCGCGGGCGCACCGGTGCACTGCTTGTCGAGATCAAGGTGCAGGTCCCCACGAACCTGTCCGACGATGAGCGCGATGCCATGACCAAGCTGCGCGAGGCCGACACGCGCGATTATCGCGAGAAGGTCAACCGTTACAAGGCGACGTACTAGGGCGGTCGTGGCGCACGCCCGCGCCCGCGGGCTTATGATGGACGATAACGAGACGGAAAGGGATCAGGTAGCATGGCCGAGGACAATAGGAACAAACCGCTGTACATGATCAGCGTGGCGGCCGAGCTGACCGGCATGCATCCGCAGACTCTGCGCGTCTATGAGTCCAAGGGCCTGGTGAACCCCCAGCGCTCGGGCGGCAACACGCGTCTGTATTCGCGTGCCGATATCGAGCGCCTGGAGCTCATCAACCAGCTGACCGACGAGGGCATCAACCTTGCCGGCGTGGTGCGCATCCTCGATATGAAGGAGCGTGCCGAGGAGCGCGAGCGCGAGAACGAAAAGCTCCGCGCCCGCGTGCGCCAGCTCGAGGACGAGCTGCACGAGTACAAGATGCAGAAGAAGATCACCGCCCTGGCCCCGCGTGACGGCTCGGTTAACCCCGAACAGGTCATGCGCAAGCTGCTGGGTGCCGGCGGGGATCTCTAGGTTACGCCGTTCTGCCGAACGGCGTAACGGCTCGACGCTGCGCGACGTCC
>DBEWTR010000114.1:0-4772 GCA_048205775.1 Collinsella sp.
ATAGTCAGCGTAATGGCAAGGCCGTAGGCGGCTTCCATATGCGCCGAGTTCTGGAACAGCAGCACCACGATGACGCAGCCGACAAGCATGACGTTGTTGACCATGGGGATGTAGAGCTGGCCCTTGGTCTCGGCAGGGTAGAAGACCTGCATGTGCGGCATGAGGTCCAGGCGGCTGGCCTCGGACACCAGCGAGAATGCGCCGGTGATGAGCGCCTGCGAGGCAATGATGGCCGCGACGGTGGAAAGGCCGACGGCAAACGGGCGCAGGCCCGGGGCGAGCATCTGGTAGAACGGGTTGAGGTCGGCAATGCCCATGAGCTCGGGGTTGGCAGCGTTGTTCATAAGCCAAGCGCCCTGGCCCATATAGGAAAGCAGCAGGCAGCACTTAACGAACGGCCAGGTAGCGTAGATGTTGCCGCGGCCGACGTGGCCCATGTCGGAGTAGAGCGCCTCGGCACCGGTGGTGGCGAGGAAGCAACTGCCCAGAATCATGATGCCCGCGTGGTTGTTGGGGCTCAGCAAAAAGGCGATGCCACGCACCGGGTTGAGGCACAGCAGCACGGCGGGGTGCTGGAAGACAAAGAACAGACCCGTGCCGCCCAGGAACAGGAACCACAGCGTCATGATGGGGCCAAAGGCGTGACCGATCTTGGCCGTACCGATGCGCTGTACCAGGAAGAGCACGATGATGATGGCGAGCGTAATGGCGACGACGCGGCCCTGGTCATCGCCCAGCACGGCATGGACCGCCGGGATGGTGCGCAGGCCCTCGATGGCCGTGGTAACGGTAACGGCCGGCGTCAGGATGCCATCGGCGAGCAGCGCGGCGCCGCCCAGCATGGCAGGGATAATAAGCCACTTTCCGCAGCGCTTGACCAGGCTGTACAGGGCAAAAATGCCGCCCTCACCATGGTTATCGGCGCGCAGCGAGATGAGCACATACTTGATGGTGGTCAGCAGCGTGACCGTCCACACGACAAGGGAGAGCGCGCCGAGCACGAACTCCTCCGTGACGCTTCCGATGCCGCCGTTGCCGGCGACGAGCGCCTTGGTTACATACATGGGGCTGGTGCCGATATCGCCATACACCACGCCCAGCGTGACGAGCATCGCCGAGATGCTCACAGGAATCGCAGCGTGCGAGGCTGCCTCCTTGGCCTTTTGTTCCATAAGCCGGTTTCCTCCCAACTTTAATGTTCGAAGGAATTATAGGTAATCGTCCTATGTTTGAATGGCACTGTTTTCCCAGCTAGATAAACATTTATACGGCCTTTAGGCCACCGCGGCGATATGGAATGTGACAAAGGGACTGTCCCTTTGTCACATCCGTCATTTTCCGAGCCAGTTTTTGAACCACCACTCCATGGAGCGGCTCATCTCGGCCATAAAGGGACTGGTGTGTTTGCGGGTGTAGATATCCACCACGCGCTCGCCCACCTCGCGGGCATGCGGGCGAAACATCGCATCCATCTCGGCCACCTGCGCATCCATAGTCGCGGCATCCGCACGGCAGTAGCGCTCCTCGTGCACCAGGTTCACCACGGGGTGCGCGATCGCCGGACGCTCCTTACGGGGCGTGCCGATGATGAGCATCGACAGCGGCATGGTATAGGGCGGCAGATCGAGCAGCTCGGCAACTTCCTCGGCATTCTCGACGATATCACCGATATAGCAGCTCCCCAGCCCCAGGGCCTCGGCGGCAACCACGGCGTTTTGCGCGGCGACCACGGCGTCCTGCGCCGCAATGGCAAAGTCGCCCAGACCCGGTGCACGACGGGGCGACTTGCCCGTACGCTCTACAAACTCGGGCTCAAAGCAACCCACATGCTCAAACAGATCGATCCACTTGGCATAATCGACCACAAATATTAGTGCCCAGGGCGCCTTGGCGATCATGGGCTGGTGGTCGCACAGGTCGGCCAGGCGGTCGAGCGTAGCCTGCTCGCGGATGCTCACGATGGAATACATCATCATGGCACCCGCCGACGGCGCACGGCTCGCCGCGTGCAGAATCGCCGCCCGCTGCTCGTCGGTCACCGCCACGGGACGGTCGTCGTCATCACGCGCGAAGGCACGCGTAGACGAGCGATGCTCCAAGATGTCCAGCACCGCATTGCCCGTGGTCTCGACCGGGTAGCCGTTCGTATCCACGCCCGCAGCTCCGCCGCAGTACTCGGCACCCGTCATACAAACCTGCTCGCCCATAGCTCTATCCTCGCCATTTCTTTAAGAAGCCTTTACGTTTCCGTGTAATTCCCGTCCATTATCGCGCAGGTCGCCACTACATTGCGCCACACCGCCACACGTGCGCGTTAATATGGCTGGTTGTTGTGCGCAGTCACCAATTGCAGCGCATATCTTGGTAACAATCGGGTAAACCCCCGCTTTCGTAGGTTTTAAGTTTGTGAGGAGTCTCAGCATGTTCGCAGCCGCCATCTCGCTCGTCGGTCTTGCGGCGACCGTCTACCTTGTTTTGCGCGAAGCCAAGGCCATTCGCGCTCAGTCGGGCACCGTTGCCAAAAGCGCTCTTGGGTGGAGCGTCGCCTTCGGCCTGTTCCAGCTCTTTTTGACTATTTGGGGCGCCATTGGCCTCGTGGCACAAAACGAGCCGCTCGCCTTTGTGATGCTCATCCTGACCAACGCCATCCTCACCGGATGCGCCTGGGCCAGCATCGCCCGCGACCGCATCGCCCCGCGCGTCTTTGCGTTCGCCGCTACCGATGCCCCCGCCCCCACCGGCAAGCTCGCCCGCCTGCGCGGCGCCTTTGTGGGCAAACCGCTCGTCGCCGCCGTCCTGTGCCTGCTGCTCGCCGGCGTCTTTGCGCTGCTGGGCATGGAGGTCTCGTCCAACCACGACTTTACCTGGGTCTACCCCCTGTGCATCCTGCTCGAGTGGGCCATCATCACCACGCTCATGGTCGGCCTGTTCTTCCTGTTCCAGCGCCACGGCGCAGCTCCCGCGGTCCTGGCCTTTGCCCTCTTTGTCCTGGGCATTGCCGAGTTCTTCGTCATCACGTTTAAATCCATGCCCATCCAGCCGGGCGACCTTTCGGCCATTTCCACCGCCGCTGCGGTCGCCGGCACCGGCTACACCTTCTCCATCTCGCTGTTCTGCGTGCTATCCATGGGCTTTACCGCCATCGCCATGCTGCTATGCGAGTACGCCGGCCTGGTGGCACCGCACCGTCAGAAGGGTGCCGCCAACGCCAAGCGCATGCTGCTCACCAACCTGCTCGTCGCCGTGCTGTGCCTGGGTGGCGTGACCGCGCATGTCACGCTCATCGACTACTACAACACTCTCGGCATCACCGTCTACACCTGGCGCCCGCTCGAGAGCTACTGGCGCGAGGGCTATCTGCCTGCCTTTATTAGTGCGGCGCAGTCTATCAAGCCGCCCAAACCCGCCGACTACTCCGTCGACGATGCCAAGGCCACGCTCAAAAAGTACGCCAAGGCCTACGACAAGTCCGATGCCGCCAAGAGTGACGAGCGCGCCGCCGCAAAGGAGCAATTCGACAGCGAGAAGCCCACGGTCATCGCCATCATGAACGAGACCTTCTCGGATCTGTCGATCTACCAGAACATGCGCGCCGGCTACGAGGGCCCGCAGTACTTTAAGAACCTGTCCAACTGCCTCAGCCGCGGCAAGCTCTACGTGAGCGCCTACGGCGGCGGCACCGCCAATACCGAGTTTGAGTTTATGACCGGCAACTCCATGGCCAACCTGGGCTCGGGCGTGTACCCCTACACCATCTACAACATGGAAACGACCGGGAACCTGGCAGAACAGTTCAAGTCGCTCGGCTATTCCACCACGGCCATGCACCCCAACCACGCGACCAACTGGAACCGCGAGAACGTCTACAAGGACTTTGGCTTTGACCAGTTCCTGTCCATCAACGATTTCCAGGGCGCCGACACCCTGCGCGGCATGGTGACCGACCAGGCAACCTACGACAAGATTCTTGAGCTGCTCGACCAGAACGCCGATCCGCAGTTTATCTTCGACGTAACCATGCAGAACCACTCGGGCTACGATACGGGTCTGCTGCCGGTCGACAAGCAGATGCACCTCAACATCGACACGACCGACCTGGACACCAAGACCGTCGAGGACGGCACGCTCTCCGATGTCGACGAGTACGTCTCGTGCATTGAGCAGTCCGACCAGGCACTGCGCTACTTCCTCAACGCCTTGAGCAAGCTCGACCGCAAGGTGGTCGTGGTGTTCTGGGGCGATCACCAGCCGTTCTTCCCGTCCAAGTTCAACGACAAGTGGTTTACCGGCGAGGACGACGCTACGCATCAAGAGCGCCTGTGGCAGACCGACTACATCATCTGGGCCAACTACGACGTTGCCGGCTGCGACCAGACGAGCGAGGTCGATGACCTGTCCACCAACTATCTGTCCACCCAGCTGATGCAGCTGATCGGCGCACCTCTCTCCGACTACCAGAAAGCGCACATGACGCTGCGCGAGTCGCTGCCCGCCATCAACTCGGTCGGCTACGAGGACGCCAGCCTGCGCTGGGCGCTCTCCTCCAACGTCACCGGTGACGACGCCGCCGCGGCAGCCGCCACCAAGGCGCGCGAGGATTACGCCAAGATGCAATACTACGAGATGTTCCGCGACGGCAAGAACGTGTACACCGAGCACTTCCAGACCGAGGCCAACGAGACCGACCCCAACCTGGCGCCGGGCACGACCAAGATCAAGTAGCTGCTAGCTGCTGAGCCACAACTGAAACGTCTGTCCAGGCGGAGGCATAT
>DBEWTR010000119.1:0-9544 GCA_048205775.1 Collinsella sp.
CTATGCCGAGCGCCTGCAGTTCTTTGAGGGCAGCAACGTCTGCGTCGCTCACGGCAACCGCGGGCGTTATGGGGCGCTTGCCCTCACCCGCCCGCATATGGCCAATGCTGATCTTGGTGATTGGCACGCCGCCCTTAACCAGCGCGAGCGCATCGGCGGGTGAGGACACCATGATCAGAATCAATTGACGCGACGTTGCGGTATGAATGATGTCGATGGTCCTTTGCACCGAGAAAAAGCGCGTCCAAACGCCTTCTGGCGTCGCCACCCTCATAGGGGCCCACTTGCGAGCGTCCGCCGCGATCTCATCGTTGACGATTAGGACAAGGTTGGAGCCCACGGCCTCGTTCCACAGCTCAACGTCTTGCCCGTAAATGAAACGGTCATCGATACGCGTGAGTAGGATCTTGGGTTGAGCCATGGCTGCCCCATTCTGTTTGAGACCCGTAAGAGCGAGACATCACGTCTCCAATATTAGTGCATTTAAAGTGAGAAAAGCCGTCAGAGCACTTGCGCGGATTTGCGATGTCCCGTATCATAGACAGCCGTTGACGCCTCAGTTGCGTCATCACATGGCCGCCAGCGTAGCTCAGTTGGTAGAGCACCGCTCTCGTAAAGCGGGGGTCACCGGTTCGAGCCCGGTCGCTGGCTCCATTGCACAAGATAGCCGCCTTCGGGCGGCTTTTTTGTTGCCGATTTCGGGCGCACATCCGCCAATCCAAGCATCGCCACGTTGACCGCTTTCTACACAAAAACAGAAAACCCCCGCCAAACGTGATCCCCTAGGGAAAACGCATTTGGCGGGGTCCTAGCGTGATTTCTATAGGGGAATCACGCCAGCATACGAACAGCTCAGCCGAGCAGCTCGCTACTCCTCCCAGTAGGCGTCGGCAAGCAACTTAAAGCAAATCTTCTTGACCGGCTGCGCGCCATCGCCCGGGAACTCGAGCGTGGGCATGTGAGGCTCGCCGGCAACGAACAGCGCAAACTTGTCGTCGGCAAGATCGCCGGCGATCGAGGCGTCAGAATCGACCAGATCGTAGTCGTCCTTTTCGTCAAACTCCTGGACCAGCGTCAGGCTGCCCGTAGCGACCTTAAAGGCCTCACGACCCTCAACGTCGATCTGCAGGTCGTGATAGCGCTGATGCGTCTCATAGTGAGCCTCGGCCTCGGGACGCGTCGTGGGAGCCATGACGTTCGCATAGACCTTGTCGCCCAGAATCGGATGGCTGCCGACCTCGAGCTGCGCCGGGTCGTTCTCCTCGAGCCAGTCGATCAGCACGTCGAGGCCCTTGAGCATTCCGCGGTACTCCTCGATATCGCCCAATGCACCGTAAATCATCTAAATCCCCTCTCGGATCGTTTCTTTGGCGGCTACTCGGCAAACGCATTGCCGACGCTCTTGCCACCCACATACGTCTCGACCAGGGTAAGGTCGGGATTGAACACGACTGTGTCAGCGTCGCGCCCCGGCATAATGCTACTGCACTTATCGTCGACAGGAGCTAGCAAGCGATGCCGGGGCCGTCACCCAAACTCTTACAGCTCGGTCACGACAACGCCGTTGTAGACCTCGTCCCAACGGTCCATGACCAGATGGCCGGTCATGGGATCCATGGCGTTGAGCTTGCCGCAGGTGTTGGCGGTACGCAGCACCGTCTCGTCGTCTGCGCCGGCAGCGATGGCATGCGCGAAGCCTGCGATAGTGGAGTCACCAGAGCCCGTGGCGTTAACGGCAGGGATATCGGGCGTCTTTGCGCGGAACGCACGGCCATTGTGGAAGCCAACGGAGCCGGCAGCGCCCATGGACACGACGACCCAGGGGATATCGGAGAAGCGGGCATCAGAGGCGAGCGCGGCGCGGAGCTCGTCCACATCGTCGGTGGTAAAGCTCGTACCCAAAAGGCCGTTGATCTCGGTCAGGTTAGGCTTGACCAGCTCGGGCTTAATTTCGGACTTAAGGGCGGCCTCGAGCGAAGCACCCGAGGTATCGAGCAGCACCTTGGCGCCGGCGTTCTCGGCAATGCCCGTGATCTTGGCATAGTAGTCTGCCTCGACACCGCGGGGCAACGAACCCGAGATGGTGACGACGTCGGCCTTGCTCGCAAGCTCGGCGAACTTTGCGGTAAAGGCATCGAGCTCCTCGGGGGCAATCGTCGGGCCGCTCTCGAGCAGCTCGGTCTGGTTGCCGGCGTGGAGGATGTTGAGGCAAATGCGAGTCTCGCCCTTGATGGGCACAAAGTCGTTGTTAATACCGTTGGCGTCCATGAGCTCAGCCATGTAGGCGCCCATGTGGCCGCCGAGCAGACCGGTTGCCACAACGTCGTCGCCCAGCTGACCCAGCACACGGGCCACGTTGAGGCCCTTGCCGCCGGCGGTCTTTTCGGGCGTCACACGGTTGACGTCGTCGATGACGAGCTCATCGAGCTGATAGCGCGTATCGACAGACGGGTTCATCGTAACGGTGAGGATCATTTTTAGCTCCTTATCTCGCAGGCTTCTTGTGCCTCGCGATACGAGTCGACAAAACGGAATTACAGAATTTCAATCGTGAACGAGCGAACGACGGTCTCCTTGGGCTTGGCGACAAGGCAGCCGCGCTTATGCTCAAGCACGTCGTCCTCATCGGAGCAGGTCGAAAGGCCGCCCCAGGGTTCAACTGCCACAAAATCGCCCTCGGGCTTACTCCACACAATGAGATACGGGAAACCCTCAAAGCTCAAGCGAACGCCCTTGTCCTCGCCCTTCTTGGAAAGCGTGACCTGACGACTCTCGAGCACGTCAAAGATGGTCTCCGCAAAATCGAAGAGCTCATGCGACAGGGGCAGCGTCTTTCCCACCATGGGGTTCTTGGAGCGGTTAGCTACATCAATCAATCCGGTCGAGGGTACGGCGGTGCAAAGCTCCGCAGCCTCGTCTTTCTCAAAGCGCAACTCGTAGTCCGTATAGGCCTCGCCCTCGTCGAGCGGGCACCTAAAGCCGGGGTGTCCACCGATAAAGAACGGCATGTCCTCGGTGCCCTCGTTGGTAACCTCATAGGAAACGCGCACGGCGGCGTCCTCGAGCGTATAGCGGGCGACAAGTTTAAACGGATACGGATAATCGCTCAGCAATGCAGCGTTATCCTCGGATGCCAGGCACATAGCCAGCTCGTTTGCGCTTTGACTCAACAGCTTCCACTCCTGCTTGCGCGCAAAGCCGTGGCGGGCGAGCTTCACATGATGCCCGGCAAACGTCATGGCGCTACCATCGCGCAGGCCTCCGCAAATCGGAAAGCAGACCGGCGCCTGGCCGGACCACACCGCGGGATCACCCTGCCACAGATACTCGCGTCCGTCAGCCTCAATCGAGGTAAACGAGCCGCCAGCCGTGGAAACCTTGATAGAAATCGAATCGTTGGAAAGAGCGTATTCCATTATCCATCCTTTCGGACAACTGCTTTTTTCATGCAAGCGCCCGTCTCAATCCTAGTCAGAGGACAAACCCGCGCGCTCGTCGATGTGTCCGGTATCCCAGCCATGCAACGGGGTACCATACAGACATTGATGCAATTACAGCTGAAAGGCCTTCTTATGCGAACCATCATCCTTTATGCCTCACGCCACCACGGCAATACGAAAAAGCTCGTGGACGCCATCGTCGAGGCGCACCCCGAAATCGATACCCTCGACGTGAAGTCACTCGGTAAAAACGAGTACCCCAACCTGCACGAATATCATCTGATCGGCGTTGCCACGGGCATCTATTACTCCGAGATCGACAAAGATATGGCACGCGTGCTCACCAATGTGCTGCAGCCGCAGGACAAGGTGTTTGGCCTTATGACCTACGGTGGCAAAAACAAGTGGTACGGCAAAGATATCGATGGCATCTGCCGCATGAGGCAGGCCATCTTTATGGGCGTCTACGGCTGCCCCGGCTTTGATACGTGGGGGCCGTTTAAACTCACCGGCGGTGTCCAAAAGGGACACCCGACCGCTGAGGAAATTAAGGGCGCCGTCGACTTCTTCGACAAGATCGAAGACGAGTATGGCGACATCATCGTCGAAGAGTACGCCAAGCGCGAGAAGCGCCTAGCATACGAGAAGGAGCATCCTGCAGGAGGCCTCGTGGCCGGCGTCAAGCGCACGGCAAAGAAGATCGCTAACAAGCTGTAACTGTAAAGGTGCTTTTGAGCGTTTAACCCATACGGCGGGTCCGAGCAGATTCGGGCCCGCCGTCTTTTTCTATCGTTACTCGGTAAAGGCGTTGCCGACGCTCTGGCCGCCAACATACGTCTCGACGAGGGTGAGCTCATGGTCGAACACGACAAAGTCGGCGTCGCGACCCGGCATGATGCTGCCGCACTTATCCTCGATGTGCGCAGAGCGAGCCGGCACCTCGGTTGCCATACGAATGGCGATATCGGCGCTGGCGATGCCCCAGTCGACAACGTTCTTGACGCCCTGGGCAAGCGTGAGCACAGAGCCGGCAATGCTCTTGCCGTCGGCGAGCCAGCACAGGTTGTCCTTCATGATGACGTCCATGCCGCCACTGGTGTAGCTGCCCTCGGGCATGCCGCCGCAGCCAAGGCAGTCGGTGATGAGCACCGTGTGCTGCCAGCCCTTTGCCTGCAGCAGCGCCTTGATGGCGGCAGGGTTCACGTGCTTGCCGTCACAGATGATCTCGGCATAGGTCTCGGGCGTGGACATGGCGGCACCCACGACACCGGGCTCACGGTGATGCAGCCCGCGCTGGCCGTTATAGGTATGCGTAAAGCAGCTGGCACCGGCGTTGATGGCGGCGATGCACTCATCGTAGGTGGCGTCTGAGTGACCGATGCTGGTCACCACACCCTTGGCGTTCAAAGCAGCCGCATAAGCAGCGGCACCGTCGCGCTCGGCAGCCATGGCGCTCTTAACGATGCGACCACCCGCAGCCTCCTGCCACTGGTCGAAGACCTCCTCGGAGGGATCGATAAGATAAGCGGGGTTCTGCGCGCCCACGTGCTTCATGGTAAAGAAGGGGCCCTCCAGGTAGATACCCTGAATGCGAGCACCGCAGAAGTCAGGACCGCGGCCCTCGTCAGCCTGGGCGATGGCGGCGCAGGCATCCTTGATCTGCTCGACGCCATCGGTGAACGTCGTGGGCAGCCAGCTGGTGGTACCACGACGAGCGAGCTCGGTCGAGCTGATATCGATACCCTCGGGGTCGTTATCGGTAGTCGAATAGTTATAGAAGCCATGGATGTGGGTGTCGACCATGCCCGGCGCGATCCACGATCCCGTGTAGTCCTTGATCTCGCAGGAGGGCTCGTCGGCCTGCCAGGCGCCAAAGACGCCATCCTCGACCATAAGATAGCCGCCCAGCTGCGGGCCTGCCGGCAAGAAGAACTTGTCAGCCTTAATTGCGTATGTGCTCATATGCACTCCTTGCTTCTTGAAGCAGTTGACCGTGATGATACTTATACCCGGTCCATGTAAAAACAAAAAGCGCCCGCCCGCCGTTATGAGCGGACGGGCGCCCTTACAGGGGGACGCGATTAAGCGGTGAAGGGGTGAATCGTCACGCCCTTAACCACGCGGTTGACCGTGCCGGTGGGGCTCGGCGTATCGGGCGTGTTGCCCACGCGCACGGAGTTGAGCAGGCTGATAGCCTGGGCAAACATCACGAACGGCAGAGCAAGGTAGCCCTCGGGAAGCGCCTCGTAGCCCTTAAAGGTGAAGGACTCACCCTCATAGACGGTGGCACCTTCCTGCTGAACGGCGACGGTGTGCTGAGCAATATCGTCGCCACCGATCTCATTGAGGATGTCGATGTCGTACTGACGGGTGTAGGCGTCGTTGTTGACGAACACGAAGACGAGCGTCTTATCGTCGACGAAGGACTTGGGTCCGTGACGATAGCCCATGGAGGTGTCGTAGGAAGTAGCGACCAGACCGTGAGCAAGCTCGAGGATCTTGAGCTGACTCTCCTGGGCAAGGCCACCGAAGGAGCCAGAACCCAAGTAGGTCACGCGGTTGAAGTCGCCAGCGAGGTAATCGGCGACCTCGGACTCGCGAGCGATAACCTCCTCGCCCATCTTGGCGATGGTCTCGACCCACTCGGCCTTCTGCTCGTCAGAGGCAGTGTCGAAAATAAGGGTGGAGAGCAGGGTCATGCAGGAATAAGAACCGGTCATGGCGAAGCCCTTGTCGTTGGCGCGCGGAATGAGCAGCGTCAGCGCGTTAGGATCATCGGCAGACTCGACGGCGAGCTTGCCCTCGGGAGCGCAGGTGATGTTGAGGAACTTAACGTTGTGGACGAGCTCCTTGGCAACGGCAACGGCGGCAAGGCTCTCGGGGCTGTTGCCAGAGCGGGCAAAGGAAACCACGAGCGTGGGATCCTCGGCGCGCAGGAAGTCGCGCGGGGCGCTCACGATATCGGTCGTGGCGATGGGCTTAAAGTCGTAGAGATCAGTGTTGCCAGCGTGACGCAGGTACGGGGCGCAGGTATCGCCAACGTAGTCGGACGTACCGGCACCGGTGAAGACAACGGACAGACGACCCTCGCCCATAGCGCGAGCCTCGGCCAGGAAGGCCTCGATGGCCTCCTTGTTCTCGCGATAGATGTTGAGCGTATCACGCCAAAGCTCGGGCTGCTGAGCAATCTCGGCGGTGGTGATCTGGGCGCCGAGCTCGGTGAGCTCCTCGACACTCTTCTCGAACATTTCTAATACCTCTCTCTAGAAGTAATCCTCTGACGTGCAATTATACACTTCGGTTGGTTATCTGGTAGTAACCAGTTAAATGCAAAGAATCACCATATGGAAACGATGCGGACACTAGTTGCTACGCTGGTGGTAAACCTTGTATTTAAACTGATCGGCACGAGCAACCGAGAGTGTATACTCCACAACCTCGTTTGACTCGTTATACGTAGTCCTGACCAAATCGAGCACAGGCGAGCCCTCGACAATTCCCAAAAGGTGGGCATCGGTGGGACGGGCTATGCTCGCATAGAACTCCTCTTCGGCCACGCGAATCTTTTGCTGAAAGTCTTGCTCAATCACATCGTAAAGCGGCTTACGCTCCAGCAGCGGTCGCTTTAGGGACAGAAATTGACGAACCGGAAGATAGCTGCGTTCGACCATCATGGGCATATTGTCGGCAGAACGAAGGCGCTTGAGCTTAAAAATGCGATCACCGATGCGCAATCCCATATGCTCGGCCAGATTCTTATCGGCCTCCATCTCGCAAAACTCGAGAATCGTGGTCTCAGGTTCTCGACCCATCGCGCGCATCTGCTCGGTAAAGCTATAGGACTGCATGAGATTGGTTGCCTTTGCCGAACGGTCGGTCACAAAGGTACCGCGACCGTGCTGCCGAACCACCAGTCCTAAACGCTCCAGTTCCTGCAGAGCCAGGCGTACTGTAGTGCGCGAGAGACCATAGCGCTCCGAAAGTTCGCGCTCGGAAGGAATCATGTCACCGGCGCGATATTCATGGTCGATCTTTTCGGTCAGAATATCGACCAGCTGATCGTACAGCGGTTGCTTACGCGCTCCGATCGCCATCCTATCCTCCCTTTTGCTCGAATTCGGCTAACTACCTAGGGTGTTTAGCATTATCTGTCTGCCACACCCGAATCAACAAGAAAACAAAAGCCGCGCGCTCTTTCGAGCACGCGGCTTTTAACATACACATGGCTTAAGGGGTCGGGGTGTGAGCCGCGTAGGGACACACCCCTCAAGCTAGAGCCTTACCAGATGCTCGGCCAAAGACCAAGCGGGCCAGCGCCCAGGATGCCAAGGACGAAGAGCAGGAGAATGCCCTTGGTCGGGGTCCAGCTGTGCTTAGCAAACATGTAGTAAAGCAGCAGCGTAAGCATAAGCGGGACGAGCTTGGGGACGATGGTGTTGAGGGTGTCGGCAACAGAGAAGTTGACCGGATCCTCGGTAACGGTGCCGTAGGTAACGGACTCCATGCCGTTGCCCAGATCGGTGACGCCGCACTCGACAGCGTTGCCGTCGGCATCGGAAGCGGTGAGGGCGTTGCCGTCCTCATCGGTCATGGCGATGGTACCGGCCTCAGCGGTCTCGGTATCGATGCCCTCCATACCGGTGAAGTTCTCGGCCTCCTTCTCGGAGACGATCACGGTAGTGGCGGAGAGGCCACGGGTGGTGCCGTTGGGGATCTGGAGGTTGATCTGGGTGCCACCCATGGTGACGACCAGGCAGCCGACGACGAAGACGCCCATGATGGAAGCGGCACGCGTGAAGGCCTGCATGTTGGCAGTCAGAGCGTCAATAGCGCTGGTGCCAAGCTTGTAGGACCAGTTCATGAGCCAGAAGCGGAGAGCGAACTGGACGACGTTGAAGATCACCAGGAAGATGATCGGTGCAGCGGCGTTGCCGTTGATGGCCATGTTGGAGGTAATGCCGGCCGTGATAGGCACGAGCGTCAGCCAGAACAGGGCGTCACCGATACCACCGAGCGGGCCCATTGCGGCGACGCGGACGGCGCGGATCGTGGGGATGTCAACCTTGTTCTGCTCGAGCGAAAGCACGATGCCCATAACAAAGGTGACGAGGAACGGGTGGGTGTTGAAGAACTCCAGGTTGTGGCTCATGGAAGCCGCGAGGTCGTTCTTGTTGGTGTGGATCTTCTCCAGACCGGGGATGATGGAGTAGAGCCAGCCAGCGGCCTGCATACGCTCGTAGTTGAACGAGGCCTGCAGGAAGCAGGAGCGCCAAGCCATCTTGTTGAGGGTCTTCTGGTCGAGCTGCGGAGCAGGAGTGAGATCCTCGTAGTGCTCCGGGATCACATACTCATTAGATGCCATCTTCGAAGTCACCTCCGTCAGAAACAGCTGCACCCTTCAGCTCGGTCTGCTGCTGGAAGTCCCAGAAAGCGATGCCGAAGCCGATGAGAGCGAGGATGAGCAGAGCAGGGGTTGCCAGCGAATCGTTGGCAACGGTGATGAGCGCGAGGCCAAAGCCCATGAGGAAGAAGCCCCACATATCGCGGTTCATCATAACCTTGAGCAGGACGGCGAAGCCGACGAAGCGCATCATGCCGCCTGCAGCGGAGAGACCGGTCTGCAGCCAAGTCGGGATGGCGGAAGCGATGGTCTGACCGATGGTAGCGCCAGCGATGAAGAACAGGGTGACGACGACAGCGAAGATCAGGCCGAGCAGAGCCATGGCGAAGTAGTTCAGACGCTCGATACCCTTGGTGTCAGCGTTGTGAGCCATGTTGTCCGCGGAGGACATGAGCGGCGACATAAGCGTGAAGACCAGGGTAACGCCGAGCTGACCAAGCAGAGCAAACGGAATGGCAAGGCCGACTGCCGCGTTGGGCTCGAGGCCCGTAGCGATAGCGAGAATGGCTGCCATGATGCCGCCGATAACGGCGTTAGGCGGCTGAGCACCTCCGATCGGCATGTTGCCGATCGTCATGAGCTGATAAGTACCACCCACGAGAAGACCGGTGTTGAGGTCGCCAAGGATAAGACCGATGACGGCGCCGGTGACGATGGGCTGATAGAGAGACTCGAGGAAGTTAAACTGGTCGATTGCCGCGAC
>DBEWTR010000121.1:0-5070 GCA_048205775.1 Collinsella sp.
GCCTCCCTCAAAAAAGCGCACCCCATCGGATGCGCTTTGAACTTCTTCTTGTATTCGATTCTACCGATTCGCCGGACAAAAACCACCCCTGCGCAGGGTTTATTCTGGATACAAACCCGTCCAACCGTTGGGCTTAGCATCGGCTTGAAACCGCCCGATGTTTTAGACCTCCGAGCCTTCTGCATCGGCGTTGCCGGTGGCCCAGCGATGGTAACCAATAACAAACGGGTCCAGGTCGCCATCGTCAAGAACTGCCTCGACATTGCTGGTCTCAACGCCCGAGCGCAGATCCTTGACCATCTGGTACGGGTAGAGCACGTAGCTGCGAATCTGGTTGCCAAAACCGATCGTGGTCTTGGGTCCGCGGATCTCATCCAGGGCCTCGGCGCGCTTCTCGAGCTCAATCTCGTACAGGCGAGCCTTGAGGATCTGCATGCACGCGGCCTTGTTCTGGATCTGGCTGCGCTCGTTTTGGCAGGTAACCACAATGCCGCTGGGGAAATGCGTCACGCGCACGGCGGAGTCGGTGGTGTTGACGCCCTGACCGCCCGGGCCGCTCGCGTGGTACACGTCCACGCGGATGTCATCGGGACTGATTTCGATGTCGATATCATCGGGTAGCACGGGGATGACCTCGACGCCGGCAAACGTGGTCTGGCGGCGCTTCTTGTCGTCGGTGGGGCTAATGCGAACCAAGCGATGGACGCCGGCCTCGGCGCGCAGCATGCCAAATGCGTCCTTGCCCTCGACGGTAAAGGTCGCGCGGTCGATGCCGATGACCTCGGCCGCGGGACAGTCGTTGATGGTGACCTTCCAGCCGCGACGCTGGCAGTACTTCATGTACATCTTAAAGAGCATGAAGGTCCAGTCCTGGGCCTCCAGACCGCCCTGTCCGGGCTTGATGGTCACAATGGCATCGCCGTGATCGAACTCACCGGTAAACCAGCTCGAAAGCTCAAGCTCATCGATGGCACGGGCCAGGCGCTCAGCCGTGGCTGTAGCCTCCTCGCGAAGGGCGACGGCGTCGGGGTCATCCCCCATCTCCTCGGCAAGCTCCAGCGCGGCGCGGGCATCGGAAAGCTCACCCCGCGCGGTATCCACGGCAGCGATATCTTCCTTGGTACGCGCGATCTCCTCCATGGTGGCACGGGCGGCGTCGGCGTCATCCCAAAAGCCAGGGGCAACACTTTTGGCCTCGAGCTCGGTCACGCGCGTGCGCTTTTCGTCCAGATGGAGATACGACTCGACCTCACCGAGCCGGTCCGCGAACGCGTCCAGCTCGGCAGGCGTTACCTCTAAAGCCTCAGCCATTAACGATTCCTGCCGTGGCAGTACTTAAACTTCTTACCGCTACCGCAGGGGCACGGGTCGTTGCGGCCCACGTTGACGTACGGATCGTCGCTCTCGGACTTGCGATAGGTGGTCACCTTGCCACCGTTGTTGACGGCAGCCGGACCACCCTGGACAGCCGTGCGGGCCTGTACCTGCGCCTGTTTGCGCAGCACCGAGTCGCCGTTGTCACCATCGATCTCGGCAGGACCGGAGGAGCGCGCGCCCTCGAGCGCGTGCTCCTCCTTGTGCTCCACGGCACGCGGGGCAGCCTTGATCTCGATGCGCAGAACCGTGCGCAGGTAATCCTCGTACATGGTGTCGACGAGTATCTGGAACGCGCCGTAGGCCTCGGTCTTGTACTCAACCAGCGGGTCGCGCTGGCCAAAGCCGCGCAGGCCGATACCGGTCTTGAGGTAGTCCATCTCCTGCAGGTAGTTCATCCAACGCGTGTCGATGACGCGCAGCATGACCTGGGTATTGAGCTCGCGCATCAGGTCCTCGCCCAGACGCTCGGCCTTCATGTTGTAGCACTTCTCTACGTAAGCCAGGACATCGGCAGCCAGGGCCTCATAATCCTCGTCGGGGAACTTCGGCGTATCAATGTGGCCGGTGAGCTCCACAACCCACTTGCGCAGGCCCTCCAGGTCGCGCTCGCCATCGTGACTGTCCTTGGTGCAGAACTCCTGCACGCAGCGGTACACGGTGTCGTGCATGACCTCGGTGATGTGGTCGGTCAGGTCCTTGCCGTCCAGAATCTTATTGCGCTCGGCGTAGATGACCTGGCGCTGCTTGTTCATGACGTCGTCGTACTCAAGGACGCTCTTACGCATGGAGAAGTTGATGCTCTCGACCTTGTGCTGGGCGCTCTCGACGGCCTTGGAGATGATCTTGTGCTGAATGGGCATGTCGTCGCCCATGTCGGCCGTGACCATCATCTTGGAGACGCGGTCCATCTTGTCGCCGCCGAACAGACGCATGAGGTCGTCCTCGAGCGACAGGTAGAACTGGGTCTCGCCCGGATCGCCCTGACGACCGGAGCGGCCGCGCAGCTGGTTGTCGATACGACGGGACTCATGGCGCTCGGTGCCGATGACGGTCAGGCCACCGGCGGCAAGCACGCGCTCGCGCTCGGCCTTGCAGGTCTCCTTGGCCTCGGCGTTAAACTGCTCGAGTTGCTCGGGCGTCACGTCCTCCATGGTCAGGCCCTCGTACTCAAGGCGCTCGCGCACCAGCTCGTCGGGGTTGCCGCCCAGCAGGATGTCGGTACCACGACCGGCCATGTTAGTAGCGATGGTCACGGCGCCGTAGCGTCCGGCCTGGGCAACGATATGAGCCTCGCGCTCGTGATGCTTAGCGTTGAGGACCTCGTGCGCGATGCCGCGCTTGGTAAGGGCGGCCGACAGCTTCTCGGAGCTTTCGATGGAGACGGTGCCCACCAGGACCGGTTGGCCCTTGGCGTGACGTCGCTCGACGTCGTCGGCAACGGCGTTGTACTTGGCCTGGACGGTGCGGTACACCAGGTCCTCGTGGTCAACACGCTGCACGGGCTTGTTGGGGGGGATGACCTCGACGGGCAGTTTATAGATCTCGCGGAACTCGGCATCCTCGGTAAGTGCCGTGCCGGTCATGCCGGAGAGCTTGTCATACAGACGGAAGTAGTTCTGCAGGGTGATGGTGGCGAGTGTCTGGTTCTCCTCGCGTACGAGCACGCCCTCTTTGGCCTCGATGGCCTGGTGCAGGCCCTCAGAATAGCGGCGGCCTTCCATAATGCGGCCGGTGAACTCGTCGACGATCTTGACCTCGCCGTTGGTGACCACGTACTGCTTATCGCGGTGGAACCTGTACTGGGCCTTCAGCGCCTGCTGCAGGTGGTTGACCAGCTGGCCGGAGAGATCGGCATAGATGTCATCGATACCCAGGCGGCGCTCGATTTTCTTAAGGCCGCGCTCGGTGGCGGCAATGGTGTGCTTGGCCTCGTCCATGACGTAGTCGCCCGTGGGCTCCACGTCCTCGGTGGCGGTGAGCATGTCGTGCGACACGTCCTCGCCGCGCTCAAGGCCACGCACGGCACGCGCGAAGTCCTTGTAGGTACTGGCGGACTTGGTGCCAGCGCCCGAGATGATCAGCGGGGTGCGGGCCTCATCGATCAGGATGGAGTCAACCTCGTCGACGATGGCGTAGTTGTGACCGCGCTGCACGCGCTGCTCGGGACGGGTGACCATGTTGTCGCGCAGGTAATCGAAACCGAACTCGGAGTTGGTGCCGTAGGTGACATCGGCCTGGTAGGCCGGACGCTTGAGCTCGAGCGGCATGTTGTTCTGGAGCAGACCGACGGTCATGCCCAGGTACTTGTAGATGCGGCCCATCCACTCGGAGTCGCGCTTTGCCAGGTAATCGTTGACGGTAACGACATGCACGCCTTTGCCGGCGATAGCGTTGAGATAGCCGGCCAAGGTGGAGACGAGGGTCTTACCTTCGCCGGTCTTCATCTCGGCGATGTGGCCCTCGTGCAGTGCCATGGCGCCAATGAGCTGCACGTCAAAGTGGCGCATACCCATGGTGCGCTTGGAAGCCTCACGCACGGTGGCAAAGGCCTCGGGGAGCATGTCGTCGAGCGACTCGCCGTTGGCGTAACGCTCGCGGAACTTATCGGTCTGGCCGCGGAGCTCCTCCTCGGTCATCTTCTCAAACTGGGGCTCAAGACCGTTGATCTGGTCGACGATCTTGTAGTAGCGCTTAAGGTCCTTATCGGATCCAAAGGACAGCAGCTTTGACATGAATCCCATGTGGTTTTCCTTTTTGGCCATCGCCCACGCCGTGCAGCTGCGGGCGAGTTAAACACAGATGATTGTACTTTAGCCAAACAAGGCGCGGCCTATACGGTCGACCTCGACCGCCACGTAATAACTACGACCAACCTGCCAAAAAGGGACTGGTTTAATTTGTCAGCTTTTATCTGGGAAAACGCTGTCTCTCTGCCATTTGGCGCAAACCAATCCGTCCCCTTCGTACCAATCTGGTGCCATGGAGACAGGTTCGTTTGCACCAATAAAGGAAAAGGGCCGCGCACCCAAATGGATGCACGGCCCTTATGCCATGAATGCGAGCGATTCCGCGGCGAGCTATTTACTCAGCAGCCTCGGTGGTCTCAGCCTCGGCAGCGGCCTCCTCGACGGGAGCCTCTGCGGGAGCCTCGGCGGCCTGCTTGGCAGCCTCCTCGGCGAACTTAGCGGCACGCTTAGCCTTCTCGGCAGCCTTAGCCTCAGCGGCGGCCTTGCGAGCGGCCTCGGCCTCAGCAGCCTTGGCGGCCTTGGCAGCCTTGGCCTCCTCGGCCTTCTTGAGCTGGGCGGCAGCGGCGCCACCGAACTTGTCGGCGAAGCGCTGGACGCGTCCACCGGTGTCGACGAACTTCTGCTGGCCGGTGTAGAACGGGTGGCACTCGTTGCAAAGCTCGACCTTCATCTCGGACACGGTAGCGTGCGTCTTGAAGGTGTTGCCGCAGGAGCACGTCACCGTGCACTCGACATACTGGGGATGGATACCCTGCTTCATGGTAGGACTCCTTATTGGTCAGGCGCTGGTTACCGATCAGCGCATAAGGCGTCTTGGTTTCCGACCAAGACAACAAACTCGGCTATGGTACCACGGCGCCGCGCGTCCCACAAAAGGTTCACGGTCTTTGCGTAACGCGGCGTGGCCAACCGCGGCGAACACGCACCCTGCCGCCCCTTCGCCCAT
>DBEWTR010000128.1:0-4458 GCA_048205775.1 Collinsella sp.
CAGTGGTCTGGCCGTCGCCCAGCAACGCATGGCCCCCTTCGATGGTGCGCAGACCCTCGATAGCTGTAGTGACCGTGACGGCGGGGGTGAGGATGCCGTCGGCGAGCAGCGCCGCGCCGCCGATCATGGCGGGGAGAATCAGCCACGGCGCCACCTTGCGTACCAGGCTAAACAGGGCGAAGATGCCGCCCTCGTTGTGGTTGTCGGCCTTCATGGCGATAAGCACGTACTTGACCGTGGTCACGAGCGTCATGGTCCAGATGACGAGCGAAAGCGCGCCCAGGATCATGTCCTCGCTGACGGTGCCGATGCCGCCGTTGTTGGCGACAATTGATTTCATGGTGTACATGGGGCTCGTGCCGATGTCGCCATAGACGACGCCGAGCGTTACGAGCAGCATGCCAGCGGAGAGGGGGATGGCTCCGTGCCCGCCTTGCCCGCGCTGGTCTTGGAGGTTTGCCTCCAGTTTGTTGTGTGCCACGTGGACTCCCTTAGACATCCGGTTATCTGTTCTGAGCAGATAACTTTTATGCCGTCTTTATATCTACAAGAGCAGTTTGGCACATCGGGTATTTTTAGACAATAATCCTCAGCTGGGGATTATTCATGTATGCGGGTAGCATTTCAAAGCAGGGGCTTTTAAGCACGTGCTGTCTGGGCTATGCCAGCCTTGGCGTTTGCGCGTTTGCCGGCGAGTTCGCAAAAAATCGCGCCGCCGATGATAAGCGCGGCACCCATCAGGCGGACCGGTGTTATGGCTTCGCCCAAAAGGACGGCCGAGAACACGACCGCCGAAAGCGGCTCGAGGTAGCCGACGACGGCGACGGTCTGGACGGGCAGCTTGGCGACGGCGCTAAAGTAGAGCAGGCAACCAATGCCGGTGTTGACGACACCGAGCATAGCGACGGCGCGCCAATCGATGCTTGCGGCGATGCCGGGGGAGAAAAACGAGGGGGCGCCTTGGGTGACGAATGTAAGGACCAGCGCGGTCACAAAGGCGGCGCTCACCTGGAGCGTGGAGTTTTCGAGACCTTCGATGTGTAGCGCACCCTTGCTAGCGATGACCATCAGCGCATAGCAGAAGGCCGAGGCGATGCCGCACGCGATACCCGCAATGGGCATATTGCCGCCTAGACCTTGCGCTGCAATGAGAAAAGCACCGCAAGCAACGGCGATAAAGCCGGCGATTTTGCCGCCGGTCAGCTTTTCGCCAAAGATGAGCGGGGAGAGTGCCATGACAATGATGGGGCCGCAGTAGTACAGCAGCGAAGAAACGCCGACGCCGATCGTCTGGTAGGCGCGGAACAGAAAAATCCAGCTGGCGCCCAGCGCGGCTCCCGAGAGGAGGAGGGCTGCGGCTTCGCGGGGGCGAGATGGCGCCTGCAGTTTATGGCGTTGGGTGATGGCGAGGATAGTAACAAGCGAGAGGGCGCCCAAAAACGTGCGTAGTAGCACAATATCGGAGCTCGGCAGCGCGATGGCAGCGGCGATGATGCCGTTGGAGCCAAACAATAGCAATGCTGCTAAGTACGTAAACAGTCCGTTGTTCATGCGCTGACATCCCCTCTATATCCGAGCGTCTTCACTATGGGTGAACTGGCTTTAGAAGAAAAGAGAATATAATGCATGGAAAACATGACAAAAACTCATGCAAGGGTGGGGACGTGCCGTGGAGACCAATATCCAAAAGATGCAGGTGCTGCTCGAGACCGTGCGCGCCGGCAGTTTTACGCGTGCTGCCGAGCGGCTGAGCTATTCGCAGTCGGGCGTGAGCCGTATGGTGGCCGATCTCGAGGCCGACTGGGGCTTTAAAGTGCTCGACCGCAGTCGCGAGGGCGTAGTGCTTTCTGCCGATGGGCGGCAAGTTATGCCGGCGGTCGAGGCGTTATGCGAGGAATTTGTTCGTTTGCAGCGACGGGTGGATGAGATGCGTGGGCTCATGCGCGGCAAAATCTGCATCGGTACGTTTTCGAGCGTGGCGACCCACGTGCTGCCGCCGGTGATTGCGCGCTTTCGCGACGATCACCCGGACGTCGATTATGAGTTGCTGATGGGCGATTACTCAGAGATTGAACAATGGGTGTCAGAGGGCCGCTGCGATCTGGGCTTTATCCCGCATGAGCCCCGAGAAAACGGCATGACATCGCTGCCTTTGGTGCGCGACGAGTTAATGGCGGTAGTGCCAACAGGCTCTTTGCTTGCCGCGGCGGAGGTCGTCTCTCTTTCCGATTTGGCCAACGAGCAGTTTATTCTGCTAGAACGCGGCACAGATGATGAGATTACGCCGCTGTTTCGTCGGGCGGGACTGACGGTGCGCTCAAAACTGTCGACCTGGGATGATTATGCGATTATGGCCATGGTCGAGGACGGTCTGGGCGTGAGCATTCTTCCCGCGCTCATCTTGCGCCGCTGTCAGTTCGATGTTGCCGTGCGACCACTCGAGGGACATCCCCATCGGCAGATCAATGCGATATATCGCACGGCTGACGTTTCGCTTGCCGCGGCTCGTTTTCTTGAATATCTCTAAACGTGTGCACGTCATTGTCCGCTTTGGGCAAATCTCGGAGTTCGGTACGTTTTCTTATGAAATTGAACTTTCGAATGATGTACGGCGCTATACTGCTTGCTAAATTGAACCTTGGTTCAATTCGTGTTCTATAAATTGAACTTTGCCAGCAAGGAGGTTCTAGTGGCCCAAGAGACGTTTAGCGATCGCCTGCGACAGGCTATGTCCGATCGCGACGTTCGCCAGTCGGACGTGATCCGCGCATCGGAGATGCTCGGCAAAAAACTCGGCAAGAGTCAGATGAGCCAATATGTGAGCGGCAAGACGATCCCGCGGCGCGATGTGGCTGAGCTGCTCGCCCGTATTTTGGAGGTCGATGTTACCTGGCTGCTTGCCGGCGACGCCGATCAAGGCGAGGCATCATCACCCCGCAACGATTCCAAGCCCGAACCCCATCCCTCAGCTCAAATTGCAAGGAGCACCACCATGCGTACTTTTTCTAAATCCACCAAGCTCGATAACGTCCTGTATGACGTGCGCGGCCCCGTCGTCGACGAGGCCGCCCGTATGGAGGACGAGGGCGAGCGCATCCTCAAGCTCAATATCGGCAACCCGGCGCCCTTCGGTTTCCGCACGCCCGATGAGGTCATCAAGGACATGCGCCAGCAGCTGCCCGACTGCGAAGGCTATTCCAACTCGCGTGGCCTGTTCTCCGCGCGCAAGGCGATCATGCAGTATTCGCAGATCAAAGGCCTGCCCAACGTTCAGATGGAGCATATCTACACGGGCAACGGCGTGTCCGAGCTCATTCAGCTTTCGATGAACGCGCTGCTCGACAATGGCGACGAGATTCTGATCCCCAGCCCCGACTATCCGCTCTGGACGGCGTGCGCAACCCTTGCTGGCGGTCATCCCGTACATTATCTGTGTGATGAGCAGGCGGATTGGTATCCCGACCTGGAGGATATGGAGTCCAAGATTACGAGCGCGACCAAAGCCCTCGTCATCATCAACCCCAACAACCCCACGGGTTCTGTCTATCCGCGCGAGGTGCTCGAGGGCATCGTCGAGATTGCACGCAGGCATCAGCTGATGATCTTTGCCGATGAGATCTACGACCGCCTGTGCATGGACGGCTACGAGCACGTCTCGATTGCCTCGCTCGCTCCCGACCTGCCCTGCGTCACCTTTAGCGGCCTTTCCAAGTCGCACATGATCGCGGGCTATCGTATTGGCTGGATGGTGCTTTCGGGCAACCAGCGCTGCATGAGCGACTTCATCATGGGCATTAACATGCTCTCCAACATGCGCCTGTGCTCCAACGTGCCGGCTCAGTCGATTGTCCAGACGGCGCTCGGCGGCCATCAGTCGGTTAACGACTACATCCGCCCCGGCGGTCGTGTCTACGAGCAGCGCAACTTTGTGTATGAGGCGCTCAACAAGATTGACGGCATCTCGGTGGTCAAGCCGCGCGCGGCGTTCTATATCTTCCCCAAGATGGATGTGAAGAAGTTCAACATCACCGATGACGAGCAGTTCGCCCTTGACCTGCTGCACGAGAAGAAGATCCTGATCACGCGCGGCGGCGGCTTCAACTGGGCTGAGCCCGACCACTTCCGTATCGTGTACCTGCCGCGCATGGAAGTGCTCAAAGAGTCGCTCGAAGACCTCGCCGACTTCTTCGATCATTACCGCCAGTCCTAATTAGTTCCGCCGTTCTACCGAACGGCGGACCGCTTGACGCTGCGCGAGCCGCATTCACGCCAATCTGACGTTCAATTTCGAGGGCGCGACCAGAAGGTCAGCGCCCTCTCATTTCACGTCACCTTGGCGCAAATGCGGTTCGCTCGCTGTCGTGTGCTCAGCCTGCGTCGTTACCATGGTCCATTAGGGACGGAGGAAAACAGATCATTTTCCTTGACCCGCGGAACTATATAACGACGCCGTTGCAG
>DBEWTR010000130.1:0-1702 GCA_048205775.1 Collinsella sp.
AGCAGCTTGCGGCAGACCTCGACGGGAATATCGCTCTGGCCCACGTGCACGCCGTCGACGGCAATACCCTGCTCGCGTGCGGCGAGTACGCAGTCAAGGCGGTCATCGATTAACAAGGCGACCTGATCGGTCTTGCCGGCCTGTGCGATTGCCTGCGCGGCGTCGCCGGTCAGTGAAATGATCTCGCGGGCGCTTGCCACCTTAGAGCGCACCTGGATGCAGGTAAAGCCGGCGTCGAGCGCCTGGGCCACCACATCGCCCACGGGGCGTCCCAGCGTGTTTTCGGGGCCGAGTACCAGATAGGCCGAGATATCAAGGTCGTCGCGGATGCTCATCGTGCTTCCTCCTGCTTTTTGATCTGTGCTTCCATGCGCTCGAGCTTGCCGGTCATGGTGTCGGTAAATCCGGGCCGAATATCGGCTTTGAGCACGACTTCGGTGCGGATGCCCTTGCTCGCCAACACAAAGGTTGCGTCGCGCACGACCTGCATGACCTCGTCCCAGTCGCCCTCGATCTCGGTGAACATCGAGGTGGTGCGGTTGGGAAGGCCGCTCTCGCGTATGACGCGCACGACCTCGGCGACCTCGGCGGACAGCTCGTCGCCGGTGCCGCATGGGGCGATGGCCACGGCGACGAGCGTGTTCATGCCGGCATTGGATACGGGCTCGGACATGGCTTATGCCTCCTCGAGCTCGAGTCGGTTATCGGCGATGTCCTGGGCGGTCGCGCGGTAGAGTTCGTCGATAAAGGCGACCTTAAAGCTTGCCGGGGCATCGGCGACAGCGGCGGCACGCGTGCCGGCCACGTTGTAGACGGCGGTACCGCAGACGGCAGCCGTAAACGGGTCGGCGGCACAGGCGTACACGGCCAGCACGCCGCCCTGTGAGCAGCCGCAGCCGGTGATCTTGGACATGAGTGGGCTGCCGCCGTGGGACTTGGCCACGGTCGTGCCGTCGGTAATCAGGTCGACTTCGCCCGAGACTACAACGGCGCCATCGGTGTAGCGGGCGAGCGCCACGGCGGCATCGCGGGCGGCGTCGACCGTGTCGGTGGTATCGACACCGCGTACGCGGCTCAGGTCAGCCGCCTCGCCCTCAAGACCCCACAGGCCGGCGAGCGCGATGATCTCGGAGGCGTTGCCGCGCACGATGGCGGGCTTGTACTGCTTGAGCTCGTTTACCAGCTGGGTGCGTAGGCTACCGATGCCCAGGCCCACCGGATCGAGCACCCAGGGCTTGCCGGCGTCGTGTGCCGCCTTGGCCGCGCGGGGAATTGTCTGCTCGTAGATGGGGAAGAGCGTGCCCATATTGAGATAGATGGCACCGCCGCCGGCAACGAGCGCCTCGCCCTCGTCGGGCAGATAGACCATGGCGGCCGATCCGCCCACGGCGAGCTGTGCGTTGGCGACAAAGTCAATCGTCACCGTATTGGTGATGGAGCCGGCCATCGGATTGGTGGCGCGAATCTCCTCCACGGCCTTGACCATATGTTGTTTAAGCTGTTCCGAATCAATCACTGCACATGCCTCCTTGGCATAGAAAAGGGGCGCTGTGCATAGACAGCGCCCCTGTAAAGGCGGCATGCTCCCTACGCCAGCATTAACTGACAGGTTCAAAGGATTGGGCCCCATGCCCTCTCAGCCTTGTGGTTTGCACCGCCGGCACTCCCGCATCGAATCTGTTGCTCCCTATACTAGCGCACC
>DBEWTR010000117.1:0-3832 GCA_048205775.1 Collinsella sp.
GTCACAAGTTCGAATCTTGTCAGGTCCACCACTTTCTTTCGCAATAAACACCCCAGCGAGAGCCGAGTCGCCGCTGGGGTGTTTATTACTGTCTCCGTGGGGGTTTAGCTCAGCTGGGAGAGCGCGGGCTTTGCAAGCCTGAGGTCAGGGGTTCGATCCCCCTAACCTCCACCATGATGGACCTGTAGCTCAGTTGGTTAGAGCGTCCGGCTGATAACCGGGAGGTCACAAGTTCGAATCTTGTCAGGTCCACCATCAAAACTGTGAAGAGCCCTGGGGCATTGCCTCGGGGCTTTTTTCTTGTCTGCGATAAATCTCATTTTGGTTTTGTGTGCTGTGCGAAAGTTTGGGTAGTATAGCTATTCAATGCGGCGGACTGCCGCGTGTTAACCGCTACGTACCGGAGGTGTTCCATGGTTCGTGTCGACATAGAGACCATCGTCATGGCCGCCGGTCCCGTGCCATCGCTTATCGTGCTTCGCGAACGCTGCAGCAAGTCGGATTCCCCCGCGCCGCTGCGCTCCCTCTCCATCCAGACTGGCTCGTTTGAGGCTGCGGCAATCAGCCGCGGCATCGACAGCGGACGCGCCGATCGCCCGATTACCCATGACCTGTTGCTCGATACTGTTGGCGCCCTGGGCGCCAAGCTCGAGCGCATCGAGATCGTTCGCGCCGAGCCGCCGGTGTTCTACGCGACGATTGTCGTACTGGCCGATGGTGACGAGCGCAAGATCGATGCCCGTCCCAGTGATGCCATTGCCCTTGCCGTGCGCAGCAATGCCCCCATGTTTGTGGAGGACGACATCATGAATCGCCTGGGCACTGTTTCTGCCCATACCGAGGAAGTTGACGACGAGCAGGAGTTCGAGAAGTTCGACGAGTTCGTCCATACGCTCTCGCCCGATGACTTCTAAATGCGGGGCGGCCAGGATGCGGAGCGTTCGCTGATGGCCGGCGGTATGTCGGCTGAGGCGGCTGCGATCGCCCGCAAGGCCCAGATGCGCTCGGAGGCTTCTGAGGCGGCTCGCATTGCCTATGTGACGCAGGCCCGCACGCTCCGCGAGCGCCGCGGCTCGTTTATCAAGATGGTTGTCGTCTCCGCCCTTGTCGCGGCAATCTGCTCACGCCTTCGTGGTACAGTTGGTGCGCTTGGGTTTTCGATCTCTACGGGCCTGGTGATCTGGGGCGTGGTCGATGCAGTCATGCTGACCAGTCAGATCAAGGTGCTCGACAAGCGCGCGGCGGACATGATGCGCACCCGCGACGCTGCCGCCAAGATCGCCGCCGAGGCACAAGAACTGTAACGACGTCAGACTCGATGGGAAGGTCTAAAGATGGCACAGGATATGCAGGATGCCGGTAACGTCTCCGCCGAGCTCGACGCCATGGTGTGCGATCTGATCGGCGCGTTCTTGGACGACCTTGCCGCCGGTGAAAACCCTGGCGTGGTCGTGGCAATTGAGGATGCTGCTTCCAACCGTTATCTGGCGGCGCTCGACGAGGACGGCGAAGAGGCGTGCCTGGAGGCGGCCACCAACTTTATCTCCGAGCACAAGATGGGTCTTAAGGACGAGGGCCTGGGCCGTATCGTCCGCTATGCCATCGGCTACACCGGCTGCGTCGAGATCGATGGCGGCTACCATGACGCCCTGCTCGTGAGCTTTTTCGAGACGACGCTCGAGAGCGGTTTTTCGGCATATGTGCTGTATGAGGGCATGGGCGCCGGCGATGGTTTTATGTGGAGCGACCCTGAACCTGCAGGTGAGGAAACCCCTCTCATCTAAAATCGCTAAAATAAACGAGTTTTCGGTAAAAGGCTCAATATTCCCGCTGAGCGTTGTATCGCTGGGCGGGCCGCATACGCGTGCCGTTTGTATATGGATAGAAGATAGGGGAACTACATGCGCGTAGACAATCTGAGGAACATCGCCATCATCGCCCACGTCGACCACGGCAAGACGACGATGGTCGACAAGCTCCTGCGTGCCACGGACGCCTTCCGTGCCAACCAGCAGGTCGAGGACCGCGTCCTGGATTCCAACGACCAGGAGCGCGAGCGCGGCATTACGATTCTCGCCAAGAACATCTCTATCGAGTACAAGGACGTCAAGATCAACGTCATCGACACCCCGGGCCACGCCGACTTTGGCGGCGAGGTCGAGCGCGTGCTGCGCATGGCCGACGGCGCCCTGCTGCTGGTCGACGCCTTTGAGGGCCCCATGCCCCAGACCCGCTTCGTGCTGCGTCACGCTATCGACACCGGCCTTAAGATCATGATCGTCATCAACAAGATCGACCGTCCGGGCGCCAACCCCGAGAAGGCCTACAACGACTGCCTGGACCTCATGGCCGACCTGGGCGCCACCGACGACCAGCTTGAGTTCGCCATGGAGCACGTGGTCTACGCCAGCGCCATGAACGGCTTTGCCCGTCTTGACCCCAACGACGGCAACATGGACATGTACCCGCTGCTCGATATGATTATCGACGACATGCCCGCGCCCGAGGTTGACGAGAACGCCCCGCTGGCCATGCAGTGCGTGACCATCGACCACTCCAACTTCGTCGGCCGCATCGGTATCGGCCGCGTGTACTCTGGCGCCATCCACCAGGGCGACCAGATCCTGGTTGTCAAGAACGACGGCTCCAGCGCTACCGCCACCGTCAAGCAGCTCTTTACCTTCGACTACCTGGGCCGTACCGAGTGCCAGGAAGTCGGCGCCGGCGACATCGCCGCTGTCGTGGGTATCGACCGCACCGATATCGGCGATGTCTACACCGATCCCGAGAACCCTGTCGAGCTCGAGCCCATCGAGATCGACCCGCCGACCCTGTCCATCGTCTTTGAGGCTTCGACCTCCCCGCTTGTCGGCCGCGACGGCGACATCGTGGGCGCCCGTCAGCTCAAGGAGCGCCTGTTCAACGAGGCCGAGAACAACGTGACCATGAAGATCGAGGAACTCGAGGACAAGAGCGGCGTCGAGGTCTCGGGCCGCGGCATTCTGCACCTGTCCGTTCTGATGGAGTCCATGCGCCGCGAGGGCTTTGAGTTCCAGGTCGGCCGTCCCCGCGTTCTGTTTAAGAAGGACGAGAACGGCAACAAGATGGAGCCCGTCGAGCAGGCCGTCGTCGAGTGCCCGGACGAGTACTCGGGCAAGGTCGTTGAGGTCTTCGGCACCTCCGGCGGCATCATGACGAGCATGGATACCTCGGGCATCGTGACGCACCTCGAGTTTAAGATTCCGACCCGCGGCATCATGGGTCTTAAGAACCGCATCATGAACGTCACCCACGGCGAGGGCGTGTTCTACCACACCTTCCTGGAGTACGGCCCCTATGCCGGCGAGATCGGCAACCGCCAGAACGGCGCAATGATCTCTATGACCACCGAGAAGGCCGTTGCCTATGCCCTGGGTACGCTGCAGGAGCGCGGTCAGCTGTTTGTTGAGCCAGGCACCGAGTGCTACGAGGGCATGATCGTGGGCGAGCGCAGCAAGGCTGGCGACATGGTCGTCAATATCGCCCGTACCAAGAACCTGGGCAACCAGCGCTCCTCGACCTCCGATATCTCCGTTCAGCTGGTGCCGCCCCGCACCTTCTCGCTGGAGGAGGCGCTGGAGTACATCGCCGACGACGAGCTGGTCGAGATCACTCCCAAGAACATCCGCCTGCGCAAGCGTCTGCTCAACGCCACCGACCGCAAGAAGGCTGCCGTTCGCGCCGGCCAGGTCAACAAATAAGCGCTGGGCTTTATAGCGACTAACAAGAAAGGGCGTCGACCATCGCGGTCGGCGCCCTTTTTGTGCATAGGGACTGAGCTGGTCTGCACCAC
>DBEWTR010000184.1:0-4417 GCA_048205775.1 Collinsella sp.
GGGTAGCTAATTTGGGACGGGGCTCTTTTAGCTACCCCCTGGTGAGAGAAAAATAATCAGGCAGGCAAGGGTAGCTAAAAGAGCCCCGTCCCAAATTAGCTACCCCGGCGGCCTTCCTGCTAGCGGGGGACGTAACGGCCGGGTTGGGCTCCGGTGGGCTCGCCATCGCGCGCCACCAGCACGCCGTTCACAAACACGGCCTTGGCGCGGCCATGTGCCCCAAAACCCTCGAGCGGCGTGTAGTCCACGGCCTGATGCTGTGTCGCGGCACTGATTGTCCAGCGCGCTTTGGGATCCCACACGCACACATCGGCATCGGCGCCCTCGGCAAGACAGCCCTTGCGCGGGTACATGCCAAACACGCGCGCCGGGTTCTCGCTCATCAAGCGGCACAGATCCTCGGGCCCCAGCTGTCCCTCAAAGCTCGTGGCAATCGCGACGGGACGATGCTCCACGCCGGGCCCGCCGTTGGGAATCGCGCGGAAATCGTCGCGCCCGCGGTCCTTTTGCCCGTGCAGGTTAAAGCTGCAATGATCGGTCGCAATAGTATCGATCTCGCCGGCCACAAGCGCCTCGCGCAGCGCGGCACGGTCGCCGGCATGGCGCAGCGGCGGACTCATCACGTACTTGGCGCCCGCAAAGCCGTCCTCGCCCTGCTCCAGATAGCAGGTGTCGTCGAGCATCAGATACTGAGGGCAGGTCTCGACATAGATATTCTTCTGCCCGCGCGCCTTGGCCGCACGAATGGCCTCGAGCCCCAACTTGGTCGAAAGGTGCACCACGTTGACTGGGGCGTCGCCGGCCAGGTGCGCCAGATACAGCAGGCGGCTCACGGCCTCAGCTTCACACACGTCCGGACGGCTGAGAGCATGCCCCTCGGGCCCATGAATCCCCTGCTCGTACACGCGCTTCTGCAGTTCATTCACCAACGTGCCGTTCTCGCAATGCACGCACAGGATACCGCCCACGCGCTTGAGCTCCTCCAACACCTCGAGCGTCTCGGCATCGTCCAAGCGCAGGTGGTCATAGGCAAAGTAGGTCTTAAACGACGACACGCCCGCCTCGCGCATGGCCGAAAGATCGGCGCGGTTGCGCTCATTCCACTCGGCGAGTGCCATATGAAAGGCGTAGTTGGCGGTGCAGGTGCCGTCGGCGCGATGATGCCACTCGGCCAAGGCATCTGGCATGGTCACGCCGCGATCGGCCGTCGCGTAATCCACAATGGTCGTCGTGCCGCCGCAGGCAGCCGCGCGCGTGCCGGTCTCAAAGCTATCGGCCGTCCAGTCCATGCCGGTCCAGCACTGCATGTGCGTGTGGCCGTCGATAAAGCCGGGAAACACCCAGCAGTCCGCGGCATCTTCGACGGTATCGCCCTCGGCCGGCTCAATCGCCGCGGCGATCCGCACGATCTTATCGCCATCCATGGCAAGATCGGCGCGGCGAAGCCCCTGGGGCGTCACGAGCGCGCCGTTTTTGATGATGATCATAATTGCTCCTTATTGATTGATGCAGTCGGCCACGCGATCAAAATACGAGCAGGCGGCGATATGCTCCGTTATGCGTCGCTGTCCCTTGGCGGTATCGACGTCCCACAGCTCGTAGGCACGCGCCTCGACCAGCGTAACGTCGACGCGACCTTTGAGAATCGAACCGCCGCCGTCCTTGCCCTCAAGACACATAAGTGCATCGAACAGTTCCGCCGGAAAGAGCACCGGACTCGAAGGCTCACCGTTGCACGCAAGACGCACCGGATGCTTGCGGCCACGCTCGTCAAATGCACGAACCATAGCCTCAAAAGAATCCGAACTCACGAGCGGCTGGTCGCCCGGCAAAAAGAGGCAACCTTTCCAGTTGCGTTCGACTCCCCACGAAAGGCCCGCACGGACGCTTTCGCTGCGCAGCTCGCCATCGTGCAGCACGCACGGGCAATGCTTGTCCTCGCAAATCTGAGCGACCTCGGGCCAACGCGTCGAAACCACAACGTCAAAGCCCCGGGGAACCGAATCGATGGTCCGGGCAATCAGCGGCTCGCCATAGATATCGGCAAGCATCTTGTTGGAGCCAAACCGCTTGCCCTCGCCCGAAGCCATAATGACGCATCCAAGTTTCATGGTGATACCTCCCCTGAAACCATCGTACCCATAACTCGCGCCGCGGGCATCCACATCGAAAGCGCTTATCCCGCACGCCCGCGATGCAAAAAGGGGGCACCCCGCCGGTTGGCAGAGCGCCCCCTTTACATGGCTTACCTCAACCCGGCTTTAGGCCTGGAGCCAACGGGCGGTGTTGCGCTCGTCGAGGGCCTTGAGGGTAGCGGCGGGATCGGCAACCTTCTGCAGGAACATCATGGCTGCGATGGCGTACGGCTTGTAGCTGGCCTCCTTGTACATGCCCACGCGGTGCATGTCGAAGACGTCGGCGTTGACCTCGCCGTGCTCGCAGGAGACACCGGAGATGTCGGCGGGCAGCGGGTGCATAAAGATGGTGTCCTGGCCGTTGGCAGTCTTCTCCATGAGCTCGGTCGTGGAGCACCAATCCTGATGGGTGGCGTTCTGAGCGAGCAGCTCCTTCTCGAGCGCAGCGATGCCGGCGTCGTCGCCCTCGGCGTACAGGTTGGTGCGCTTCTCCATGGCGGCAAACGGAGCCCAGCTCTTGGGGATCACGATGTCGGCACCCTCGAAGGCCTCGGCCATGGTGTTGACCTGCTTAAAGGTGGTACCGGACTCGGCGGCATAGCCCTTGGCGCGCTCGACGACCTCGGGCATGAGGTCGTAGCCCTCGGGGTGAGCCAGGGTGACGTTCATGCCAAAGCGGGGCAGCAGGCTGATCAGCGACTGCGGGCAGGACAGCGGCTTGCCGTAAGAGGGCGAATAGGCCCAGGTGACGGCAACCTTCTTGCCCTTGAGGTTCTCGAGGCCGCCAAACTCGTTGATGAGGTAGAGCATGTCGGCAGAGGACTGCGTGGGGTGATCGGAATCGGACTGCAAGGAGATGAGCGTGGGACGGTGATCCAGAACGCCGTCCTCGTAGGCCTGCTGCACGGACTCGGAGACCTCGGCCATGTAGGCATCGCCCTTGCCGATGTACATGTCGTCGCGGATGCCGATGACGTCGGCCATGAAGGAGATCATGGTAGCGGTCTCGCGGACGGTCTCGCCGTGAGCGATCTGGGACTTCTTCTCGTCCAGGTCCTGCAGCTCAAGACCGAGCAGGTTGGCAGCCTTAGAGAAGGAGAAGCGCGTACGGGTGGAGTTGTCGCGGAACAGGGAGACAGCCAGGCCCGAGTCGAAGATCTTGGACGAGACGTTGTTCTCACGCAGCTCGCGCAGGGCGTCGGCGACGATGTAGAGCGCCTTGAGCTCATCGGTGGTCTTGTCCCAGGTGTGCAGGAAGTCGCTGCCGTACATACCCTTAAAATCGAGGCCGTTCAGCTGCTCGACGAGCTCGGTAAACTTAGCGTCCATGGAAATGTCCTCTCTAAAGATGCAACGATCGCAATGAGTAGATGTGCTCCGACATGCGCGTGTGGCTAGAACATGCAGAGCACCATGACGAGGACCCGCCACCGTTGAGGAAGCATGGGAGATAACGACCGCGGGCCCCAAGTCAACAGGGGGTGCCGGGGACACGAGCGGCCCCCGGCTCAACAAAATCGAAGAATGGGACTAATCGATCTTGTTGTTGGTCAGACCGGCGCGGAACACGGTGGCATCGCCATCGGCCTGGCTCGGATCGTAGAGGTTCAGGGCAGCCACATACATGGCGGCAGCGGTGACCAGGTCGTCCTTGTAGGTGACCTCGTTGGGAGCGTGAGCCTGAGACTCGGCACCCGGGCCAAAGCCCACGCAGGGGATGCCGTAGCGGCCCTGGATGGAAACGCAGTTCGTGGAGAAGGTCCACTTGTCGCACAGCGGGCGACCGGTGCGCTTGTCCATGCTGGGCTCGCAGCCGATGCGCTCGTCACCGAACATGGCCTTGTGGGCGTCGACGAGGGCCTTGACGTGCGGAGCGGTCTCCTTGTTGATCCACGTGGGGAAGTAAGCCTCGGTCTCGTAGACCTCGCCGGTCCAGGACGGACGGTCGTACATGTACATAGAGACCTTCACGTCGTCGCCGTACTTCTTGGCGGCCGGCAGGTTGCGGATCTCGTCCAGGCAGGACTCCCAGGTCTCACCAGCGGTCATGCGACGGTCGATGGAGATGGCGCAGGAGTCAGCGACAGCGCAGCGGCTGGGGCTGGTGTAGAAGATCTGGCTGACGGTGCAGGTGCCGCGGCCCAGGAAGCGGGCGTCCTCGAAGTGCTCGGGGTTGTACTTGGGGTCGAGCATCTTGACGAGGCCCTTGATGTCGGTCGACTCGTCGCAGCCGTTGTTGTTGAGGGCGCGGACGTCGGCGATGATGTCGGCCATCTTGTAGA
>DBEWTR010000220.1:0-2990 GCA_048205775.1 Collinsella sp.
TCAAACGAAGCGACCGGCGCTGCACCCTCGAGCGAGAGCAGCGGAATGCCCGCCTCGCGCATAGCGTCACCCATATCGGGCCACGGCACATAGCCACGCTCGCAGGAGATGCCCTCGGCCTGGTTAAGGATGTTGTAGAGGATGGCGATACCCTGGTTGGGCAGACCGACCTCGTACACATCCGGATAGATCAGGCAGCAACGGTAGTCGGCATCGGCCTTGGAAAGCGTGCCCCACTCGTGATCGATATAGCGGCTCGGCTTCTCGACCTTGGCGAGCAACGGCTCAATTAAATGAAAACAGTCTTGGTATGCAACGCGCAACGGAAAACCCCTAAGCAGCGAGATCGGATGCGTCTTGGTAGGACGCCATAGGACGGGTAGCGCCCGCGACCGTGGTCACCAGATCGCGAACGCGGGAGAACGTGGCAGTGACTACCTCGTTGGCACGGCTGTAGTCGACATCGCGCTCGTAGAGCGAAACAAGCGCACGGCCCATGCCGTAGGTGCCCGCGGCAGCAGTGAGCGCCTTGACGGCAAACCCAATATGCGGCGTCTGTTTGACGAGCGCGCGGGCGACCGCGCGGATCACAAGACCGCCGGCAAGCACGCCCGCGACCTCGTAGCCGCGCTCAGGCTTAATGCCGCGTCCAAAGACGGCAGCGAGCTCAAAGAGCATGCCCACCTGCGCCAGCGCCATAACGGGATAATCGGCGCCCGGCAAAAACACCAGTGCACCGGTCGCCATATTGGTGAGCGCGCACGAGGTGATGATACGATTGGCCGCCGCGATGCGCATGAAGGCAAAGTTCGCCGCAAAAGCCGTTTCCTTGTCGGTGCGGTCGAGAATCCAGCGGGCAAGCGTCTCGAGCAGATACGTCTTATCGGTTGCCGCTACCACGCCGAGCATGGGCGTGGACTCCTCGATAAACGGCACCTCCACAGCAGACTCGGCAAGCACGCACACGGGTGCGCCGGCGATCACGAGCTCCTGCACGGCACTCTCCAAGCGATCGGAACCACACGAGAGCACCAGTACCACATCGGTATCGGTCTTTGGAGCAACTCGCTCCTCCCCCAGACGCTCGACGCGCACAATGCCCGAGGTCGTCTGCGGCACAAAGGCGTCACGCACCGTCTCGGCCAGAAAGCGCGAGGCGGACGAATCCAGATAGACCGAAACGCGCACCGGCGTATCGGAATCCTTCTTAACGGACGCGCCCATCTTAAAAGCGCGGGTCAGCTTATCTACGGGAATTTTCATAGCAAACCCCTCCAGCGGTTACGCGGCGCCCGAACGATGCCGCCATATGGATTGTACGATACCCACCGTCAGCAGCTGAATCATCATCGAAGACGAGCCAAAGCTAATAAACGGTAGCGGAATACCGGTAATCGGCATCATGCCGATGCACATGCCGATGTTTTCGAAGGTCTGGAACGCCCACATGCCAACGATGCCCACACACGAAAGACGTAAAAACAGCGACTCACACTTAAAGGCGACGCGAATCGTCGAAAAGATCAGCAGCACGTAGAGGCACAGGAGCAAAAAGGAACCACAAAAGCCAAAGGTCTCGGACAGAAAGGCGAAGACGAAGTCGGTGTGGAACTCAGGCAGAAAGCCGCCGGCTGACTGCGTCGCATGGCCCAAACCCTTACCAAAGAAGCCGCCCGAGCCAACGGCGATAAGCGACTGCTGCAGGTTGTAGGCATCGTCCGAATCGGCATTATCGGGGTCGATAAAGACCGTCAGACGGTTCATCTGATACTGCTTGATGAGCACATCGTGGCCGAGCAACGAATCAAAGACCGAATCGAGCGCAAGGACGAGGGCCACCAGGCCCACGAGCAGGGCCAGGGTCGACAGCACCCATTCGCGGCGTGCACCGCTCATACAAATGACGATGGCGCCCGAAACCAGCACGACCAGGCCCGAGCCCAGGTCGCCCATGGCAACGACGGCCAAAAACGGAATGGACAGCATGCCGCAGAGCTTGACTTAGTCGCGAACGGTATCGATGCGACCGTTATACTGCGAGCCAAGCGTAGCAATATAGAAGATGGTGATGAGCTTGGCAAGCTCAACCGGCTGGAATGTCAAGCCGATACCGGGAATCTTGATCCAGCCCGTCATGCCCAGACCGCCCGTATAGGACAGACCCGGAATCTTGGGCGAGAGGATTACGATCAGGTCGATGACGAGCAACGCCGTCGAGAAATTGGAAATACCGCGCAGGTCGGTACGCCAGACCAGCACCGCCAGCACCGCTCCGATGCCAATTCCCAGCAGATGGCGTGAGAACGAGGCATCGGCCTTAAACTGCGAAGCCGACCAGATGATGATGGCTCCGTAGGCGACGAGCGCCACAGTAGCCACGAGCACACCGATATGCACCTTTTGGCGAAACGTGCCGCGCGAGGCCGAAAGTTGCTTGTTGACACGGTCCAGGCTGCTGCGAGAGCCGGTCTTGGTTGAACGGAACAGATCCGCCGGAGAAAAATCCATCGCAACCTCCTATCGAACCGAAGAATCGCCCGAGGCCGAAGAGGTATCGGGCTCGTCATAAATCACGCCGAGCACGTCGCGCACGACATGCATCGCGGTATCTGAGCCGCCGCCGCCCTGCTCCAGGACAGTAGCGATGACATACTTGGGGTCATCGGCCGGTGCATAGGCGCAGAACCACGCGTATTCGTCCTCGCCGCTCTTCTCGCCCGTGCCCGACTTGCCGTATACCTGCGGCGTCAGGGTGCCAAAGTGCGCCGCCAGGGACGTCGATGCCGTGTAAATCACGTCGTGCATGCCGTTGCGAACAAGAGCCAAATCCGAATCGCTGTTGATCTTGGCCTCCAGGCGCTTCTTCTTGCCCTTGCCGTTGTATTTATAGGCATCGCCGTCGCCATCGCGCGACACGGCAGACAAAAACACGTGAGGCACGTACTGTTTGCCGCCGTTGGCAAGACCCATATAGGCACACGCCATCTGCA
>DBEWTR010000223.1:0-4215 GCA_048205775.1 Collinsella sp.
ACGCCCCTCGAGCAGGGCCTTCGAGTCCTTCTTGGGCTGCTTGTGGGTGATCTGCTTATACGAGACGCCATCGCAGCTAGTGTTATTGACCGGCAGCTCGGGCATCTCAAAGCCCACCTGCACGCCAGACTCATTGAGGAAGCGCACAATGGCGCGCAGCTGGCTCTCGTAGCCGCTGCAACGGCAGAGGTTGCCGGCAAGCTGGCGCGAGAGCTCCTCGCGCGTGGCGACGAGGCTCAGGTCCTCCTTGGCGGCGCGGGCAAGCGCCAGCACGTTCATAATGAGGCCGGGGGCGCAAAAACCGCACTGCTCGGCGCCTTCGGCAGCCATCGCACGGGCCAGCGCCTCAGACTCGGCCTTGAGGCCCTCGAGCGTGGTGATGGTGTGGCCCTCGACGCGAGCGGCGGGAACCGAGCAGCTCAGCACCGGGTCGCCGTCGAGCCACACCGTGCACAGGCCGCAGTTGGTGGTCTCACAGGCGCAGCGCACCGACGCACAACCCTGCTCGCGCAGCAACGCGAAGAGCATGGTATCGGGGGCAATCTGAACCTTGACCTTACGGCCGTTGAGCGTAAAGGAAAGATCGATGAGTTTGGCAGCCATTAGCGCACCTCGCTAGAATCGACGCCGGGCACGCGGCGGCAGGAATACTCGTCCGTGGCAAACTTGGGGACCTGCACGGTCTCGAGCTCGCGGGCAAGCGCGGCCGAAAGCTCGATGCCGGCGGCGCGGCGCACGGCCTGCACGGCAAGCGGCGCCGAGATGCGGCGACGGTACTCAGCCGAGCCCCACAGGTTGGTGCCGTAGCTCAGCGAGCGCACGGATGCGGCCAGGGCGCGAAGCTCGTCCTCGGAAGGCTGCTCGGCGGTAAGGCCGCATGCCTCGCCCTGCAGCAGGGTCGCGCGCAGCGGGCGGGCGCCCACGGTGACGTGCCAGGTGCTATCCCACCAGGCGGCGGTGACGTTCAGCGAGGGGAAGTCGGTCGCGGCCTTGCGCACGGCCTCGTAGCTTGCACGGTAATCGTGCTTAACGACTACGATGTGCTCGATCACGTCGCGCACGTAACCCATGTTCACGAACTCGGCGAGCGGCACGCGGCCTGCCCCCGTCAGCTCAACATAGGAATCGAGCGCCAGGAAAGCCGAGAGCACGTCCGAGAAGCCAAAGCGGCCGTAGATGCTGCCGCCCACCGTGGCGGTGTTGCGCAGCTGCACGCCCACGATGTCGTGGACGGCGAACTCAAAGACATGGTTGACAAGCGCGTTGAGCCCGGCATGACGCTCGAGCTGGCGCAGGGTGCACATGGCACCGATGCGAAACTCGGTCTCGGTCTCCTCGATCTGATCGAGTCCGCAGGCCGAAAGGTCAATCGCCGTCGCCACGCGACGCGAACCCAGGCGCATCCAGATGCCGCCGCCCACAATCTTGTTGTTGCGGTTCTTCTGTATGAGCTCATAGGCTTCGGCCGCGTTTCCAACACGGACGTAGGTACCGAACTTGAGCACGTTCTCCCCCATCTCTCCACTTGTCCAGTACCTTTAAGTGTACCAAACGTGAGCGCACAGCTCGTGTCGGGACAAAATGATCCGTTTTCCTCCGTCGCATGCGGATCAAAAAAGGCTCCCAGCCAAGATGACTGGGAGCCTCATCACATGCTATGTCAAGCAAAGATTTAGCAGACGCCCTGGGCGAGCATGGCGTCGGCGACCTTCAGGAAGCCGGCGATGTTGGCGCCCATGACAAAGTTGCCCTCCTGGCCATACTCCTTGGCGGTGTCGTCCACGTTGTGGAACATGCCGCGCATGAGCTGCTCGAGCTTGCCGTCGACCTCCTCGAAGGTCCAGGACAGGTGCTCGGCATTCTGGCTCATCTCCAGACCGGACACGAGCACGCCGCCGGCGTTGGCAGCCTTACCGGGCATAAAGGCGACGCCGTTCTCCTGGAAGTAGGTCGTGGCCTCGATGGTCGTGGGCATGTTCGCGCCCTCGCCGACCACCTTGCAGCCGTTGGCAACGAGCGCCTGGGCGTCCTCGAGCAGCAGCGTGTTCTCGCGAGCGCAGGGCAGCGCGATGTCGCAGGGCAGCCGCCACACGCCGCGGCCGTCACCCTCGTGCCACGTGGCATTGGGCTTCTCGTCGACGTACATAGCGAGCGTAACGCCCTTGTCGTGGCCGGAGCGCTTCTTGTTGTAGACATGCTCGAGCACGGTGTAGTCGATGCCGTCGGGATCCTCGACCCAGCCGTGAGTATCGGAGCAGGCCAGCACCTTGCCGCCGAGCTGGGAGACCTTCTGGACGGCGTAGATAGCGACGTTGCCGGAGCCATGAACGACAACGTTCTTGCCCTCGAAGGAGTCGCCGCGGCTCTTGAGGTACTCGTCCACAAAGTAGACCAGACCGTAACCGGTGGCCTCGGTACGGGCGAGCGAGCCGCCAAAGGAGAGGCCCTTGCCGGTGAGGACGCCGGTCCACTCGTTGGTCAGGCGCTTGTACTGACCGAACATGTAGGCAACCTCGCGGCCGCCAACGCCCAGGTCGCCGGCGGGAACGTCGGTGTTGGGGCCAATGTGGCGATAGAGCTCGGTCATGAAGGACTGGCAGAAGTGCATGATCTCGTTGTTGGACTTGCCCTTGGGGTCAAAGTCGGAGCCGCCCTTGCCGCCGCCCATGGGAAGGGTGGTCAGGCTGTTCTTGAGAATCTGCTCCAGACCCAGGAACTTGAGCATACCCAAGGTGACCGTCGGGTTAAAGCGCAGACCGCCCTTGTAGGGTCCAATGGCAGAGTTGAACTCGACGCGATAACCGCGGTTGACCTGAACCTTGCCCTGGTCGTCGATCCAGGGAACACGGAACATGACGATGCGCTCGGGCTCGACGAGGCGCTCCAGCAGGGCGGCCTCCTCGTACTCGGGGTGGGCGTCGAGCGCCGGCTGGATCGTGCCGAGGATCTCGGTCGCGGCCTGGATGAACTCAGGCTGCTCGGGATAGCGGGCCTTGAGCTCTTCGAGAACTTTCTGCGTGTAGCTCATGCTTCCTCCAATGATGGGAAACGAAAAATGTCGGTCGCGGCACCCTATGCGCCGCGAACTTTATCGAGTATGGATAATATCGCACTGTTGCAGCAAAGTTTCGCATAAGCCGACGAGCAGATGTTTCGTTTTGATTACGATGCAGGTAGAAGCGTTTTTGAGCACCTGACGTGCAAAACCCGTGTTTCAAACCTGTTTCGTCCACGTGTTCCAAACCACCACAAAGGGGACAGGCACCTTTGTGGTGGTTTTGGCAAGATGCGTTGGCGGGAACGTATGTGAATCGAACACATCCAAGACGTTTTGCACGCCTCGCAACGGTTTTGAGGACCGCGGGGCCCACCGGAGCCCATCCGCTCCCAAACGTGGCGGTATTTTACCAAACTAGCAATACGACGACCCCTAGCGCAGCGATCTTAGGCCGCCAGCATCCTTGTCGAGCGTCGTAAAGCGCACCGCATCCAGGTGCTCCAAGATGCTAATGGCTCGTTTGCGCGACACGCCCAGGGCCTCGCGCAGCATGCTCGTGGTGGCAGCACCGCCGGCAGACTCGATGGCAGCTGCTACGACCTCACGCGCATGGGCCTCGGCGGCGGCAGACAATGCAACGTCGCGTTCGATCTTAACGATCGAGCGGTTGAGCAAAAGCTCGCGCAGGGCCCGCGTCATGGCATCACGATCGAGCTGCAGACGCTCGCCCACCTCAGGCAACGTCGGCGCATCGAGACCCGCCTCGTCCAGCAAGGTCATGATGCGCCGGCTCGCCTCACGCACCACGCGCATCGCCGCAGCGGCAAAGTGCGGGTCGAACACCTCGGTACCGTCGACGGCGCAGACACCACGCGCGCAGCCTTCGGCAATAAGCGCCATCGTGACATCGTCGTCGGCGACCGGCCAGGCCACGTGCGCGACCGCCCCGGGCGTAAAGCCGATCTCCTTGGAGGCCGCCGCGTGCATCGAGATCAATGCAGCAGCCAGCACATCCATTGCAGCATCGAGAGCCGAGGCATCTGCGTAGAGCGCCGCATCGCCCACAGCAAGCTCGCGTACGGCAGCCTGGGCAACAAGCTCGCGCAAAACGACCTCGGCCTCGCTGGTGGTAAGATCGAACGCTGCAGCAACTCCGGCAGCGCCAACGGGCAGCGCCTGCAGCGCCAGCCACGCGCGCACGCCGCCCGTGACATCAC
>DBEWTR010000233.1:0-4430 GCA_048205775.1 Collinsella sp.
GGGTACACCATCCTTGACCATGCCGGCGATGGCGCCGGCAACGGACGCGGGCGATGATTTGCTTGATACCTTCAGGCAATCCATGAAGAAACTCCTGCGTTTAAAAGTACGTTTTAACTGCAATAACTGTATCGTACCGAGAGGACTCGGTAAAGGCACTATTCCTCTTTGGCAAGATCGAAGGTCACAGTGATTCGATCACGCGAAACACGAATCTTTGGGTCGCCGCAAAGGTTGAGATAGTACCTGGCGGCAAGGTCATTGAAGTCCCGCTCCACAGCACGCGAAAACTGTGCCATGTCATCCTTGGCTATACGTAGCCCGCGACGATCCTTCGCGAGATCGACAGGAGCCGGCGCATGCGAGGACGAATCACGCTCGCGCAGCAGACGCGCGGTCACACCGCGAACGGGCTTAATCTGCCCTGCCAAAATGCGATGTGCCGTGCGCTCGGACATCCCAAGACCCAAACCCGAGCAGATACGGATAAAGTCCTCGGCATCAGAGGCAAGGCCTAAACGATCGACAACCGGAAGCTCGCTCTCGTCATCAATAAACAGGAGACGAGACGTATCGAGCCGACTTGACGCCTGAGCATAAAGGGTCGCGGCAATCTCAGACGGAGAACCAAGATAGACATCGCAACCACGCAGCTCCTCGAGCGCAAACTCACAGGCAGCGCGAATAATATTATGCGGGCCGCGAGCACAGACATAACGTCCGTCCTCATCCTTGACGGCCTGGGGCCAGCTGGACTGATCGGCACGCTCACTGAGGCGGTCGGCTGCAACGCTCACCTTAAAGGCTGAACCAAGATCGACGCCGGACGTGACCACACGGGCCTCGTCGGTGTTCTGCTTGATCGAAAACAATGCCATGCCACGACCGTGAACGCCCCAACGGTCCATCTTCATGCTCTCGAGCTTGGAGGTAACGCGGGCATCGAAGATTCGCTCTTGCATATCCTGCGGAACGCCCGAACCGTTATCCAGAAAGACAAGCGTGCGGACGCCATCTTCCTTGGTCGTGGCGAGATAGACCTTGTCGGCGCCGGCATCGCGAGCATTACGGAGCATTTCGATGACGATATCCTCGACATGCTGAATGTCGTGTTTTGCCTGGCGCCGCTCGGCCTCCGAAACGCGGAGGCGGACATACCCCTCGCCAAGGTTCTCCTCGACGCGAAGGTTGCCCTCCCCCGACATCGACGCGATAAATGAGATGAGCTCGTTCGCGTCGCTCATGTTATTTAGCGATATCGACAGCGCGGCTCTCGCGAATCACGACGACGCGCACCTGACCGGGATACTCCATCTCTTCCTCGATCTGATGGGCGATATCGTGAGCCAGGACCGTGGACTGGGCATCGGAGATCTTGTCCGGCTGAACCATGACGTGGACCTCGCGACCAGCCTGCATGGCATAGGTACGCTCGACGCCTTCATGGGAGTTGGCAATCTCCTCGAGCTTCTCAAGACGCTTGATGTAGTTCTCGGCAGACTCGCGACGGGCACCGGGGCGAGAGGCGGAGACGGCATCGGCGGCCTGTACCAGGACATCGAGCACCGTGTTGGGGTCGACATCGGCATGGTGAGCCTCGATAGCGTGGACGATAACGGGCTTCTCACCATAACGGCGGGCAAGCTCGGCGCCGATGACGGCATGCGGGCCCTCGACGTCGTGGTCGATTGCCTTGCCAAGGTCGTGCAGCAGGCCGGCGCGCTTGGCGGTCACAACGTCCAGGCCAAGCTCGGAAGCCATCACGCCGCACAGGTCAGAGACTTCGAGGGAGTGCTGAAGCACGTTCTGACCAAACGAAGTACGGTAGCGCAGGGCACCAAGGGTCTTGACGATCTCGGGATGCAGGTCGTGAATGCCGGTATCGAAGGCAGCCTGCTCGCCAGCCTCGCGCACGCGCTGCTGAACCAGGTCGGCAGCCTTGTGATACATCTCCTCGATGCGGGCGGGGTGAATGCGGCCGTCGGCGATGAGGTTCTCGAGGGCAACACGAGCGGTCTCACGACGGACCGGGTCGAAGCTCGAAAGAACGACGGTCTCGGGCGTATCGTCGATCACGAGGTTGACACCGGAAACCTGCTCGAAGGTCCGGATGTTGCGACCCTCGCGACCGATGATACGGCCCTTGAGGTCATCAGAGGGAATGTGCACGGAGGTAACGGTGACCTCGGCTGTGTGGTCGGCAGCGCAGCGCTGAATCGCCAGGGACAGAATCTCCTGGGCGGTCTTGTGGCACTCGGCGCGAACCTGCTGCTCGGACTCGCGAATGATCGTGGCGGCCTCGTGGGTGACCTCGCCGCGAACCTTATCGAGGAGCTCCTTGTGGGCGTCCTCGCGGGTAAGGTCGGCAATACGCTCGAGCTCGGAGGTCTGCTTAGTGCAGAGCTCCTCAAGCTCGCGGGAGCGCTTCTCGACCTGACCGGCCTGGCTGGACAGCTGGTGCTCACGCTGGTCGAGAGCGTCGTGTCGGCGATCAAGGGACTCCTCGCGCTGCATCACGCGGTTCTCACGCGTACGAATCTCGCTCTTACGCTGCTTGTCCTCGGCCTCGGCGGCCTGCTTGTTCTTGATGATCTCCTCTTTAGCCTCAAGCAGAGCCTCTTTTTTGAGGGTCTCGGCCTGACGCTTAGCATCACCGATCAGGGACTCAGCCTGTGCGTGTGCCGACTGGATCTTTTCGTCGGCCTCGTGAAGACTACCCTGCTTGGCGGTGCGCATGTAGGCAATGGCGGCGATGGCACCCAAAACGATGCCAACGAGCGCTGCGATGATAGGCATGCTCACTCCTTTTTATGGATTCGTTACACAACAAAGCGAACCGTCCTTACGAACGGCTCGCGACATTTGAGTAATATGGGCGCAGCTTATGCGGGTCGGATACAGATAAACATATAAACAAACTCATCACAGATGAGCACATATCACAAAGCAAATGACAGTGTTTATCGTACGTTGAACCACAACAACTGTCAAATAAATGGCCCCAGCACGGCGGCTAAAACGCGGTGAACGGCAGGGCAACAAAGCGCATACGCCTAAACTGCACATTCCTCGCGTTCGGCATCGAGACGTGCCTTAACGGCATCGGCGGCGATGTGATACGAGAAGCCCTTGCCCATCAAAAACCGAACCAGTTTTTCGAATCCGCGCGTCTCTGGAACACGACGCTTGGCGAGCAGGGCTGACGCACGCGTCAAATCGTCTTCGACGGCAAAATAATCCTCGGGATAACCGGGAATGTCATCGAGCACGACATGACGGCGCTTGAGCTCGGTCTCGATTTTGCGCTGTCCCCAACCGCGCCGCTTGCGCTCCTCGATAAAGTACGAGCAAAAGCGGCTCTCGTCTAAAAAGCGATACTCGGTGGCGCGCTCGACGGCGAAATCGATCGCAGGCTGGTGAAAGCCGTAGCGAGCCAGCTTGTCACGGACCTCACCCGTCGCATGGTCGCGGCGCGATAACATCTCGGTCACCATGGTAAGTGCACATTTACGCTCAATGAGCTGCACCGCCTCACGGAAGTTGTCCCAATCACAGGGAAGATCGGGGCGGTTTTTGACATACAGCCGCGCGACCCGCACGGGAATCCAAATGGACCGCTCAAAACCGCCCTCAAGCTCACAATCGATATGTGCGCAAGGCTTTTTGGACGCATACCCGCTCGAGAACGAGGAGGCCGCCTTCTTATCGGGAAAGACGACCGTGGCCTCGGTCACCGTATACGACATGAGCGTAACCGCTACTCGTCGTCATCATCGAGCATGGCGGAACCATCGATGGCGTAAAGCTCGTCAAACTCCTCAGGCGCAGGCTGATCGGTCAGCTCGACCTCGGACGGAGCATCGTCATCAAACTCAAGTCCGCAGGCAAGGCGGACCTTATGCTCAATCTCGTCAGCGCAATCGGGGTGTTCGCGCAGGAACGCCTTGGCGGCCTCGCGACCGTTGCCGAGCTTGTCCTCGCCATAGGCAAACCAGGAGCCCATCTTCTTGCAGATGCCGCACTCGACAGCCATGTCCAGAATCGAGCCCTCCTTAGAGATGCCCGTACCGTACATGATGTCGAACTCAGCAGAACGGAACGGAGCTGCCACCTTGTTCTTAACGACCTTGGCGCGCACGCGGTTACCGATAACCTCGTCCTTAAGCTTAATGCTGTCGATACGGCGAATGTCGATACGCACCGAAGAGAAAAACTTAAGGGCGCGGCCGCCCGTCGTAGTCTCGGGGTTGCCGAACATGACGCCGATCTTCTCACGCAGCTGATTAATGAAGATGCACGTCGTGTTGGACTTAGAAAGCGAGCCGGCGAGCTTACGGAGCGCCTGGCTCATCAGGCGAGCCTGAAGACCGACCGTAGTGTCGCCGATTTCTCCCTCGATCTCGGCACGCGGGGTCAGCGCGGCGACAGAG
>DBEWTR010000257.1:0-2760 GCA_048205775.1 Collinsella sp.
AGCAGACCCGCCAGGGCGCCGTGACCGGTGCCGCCGGTGCCTACGACCTGCTCGTTGAGCACCTTGCCGTCCTGGATGTCGTAGATCTTGAACTGCTCGCTGCGGCCAAAGTGCATAAAGATGTTGCCGTTGTCGTATGTCGTTGCCACTCTCATGGTGTCGACCTCCTTTGCTGGCCATGCGGCCGTCGTCGTGGTGATGGGGGAGTATGCGATATTGCCGCCCTCGATACGCAGTACCCGACCGTTGACCAGCGCGTTTGCCACCTTGCGATGTGCGCGGCTGCAGATGGCCGCCACGGTGGCGCGAGCGATACCCATTTGCTGGGCGACGGCCTCCTGATTGAGGCTTTCTAGGTCGCATAGGCGTAGGACTTCGAGCTCGTCAACCGTCATCTCGATGGCGTCTCCGCTGGCAAGGCCGTCGGGGGTAAAGCCGCGATATTCGGGGATGATCCCAACGCGGCGCAGTTTCTCGCGTCTTCCTGCCATGCACCCTCCATATCTGACATATGTCAACAATAGAATAGCGAACGTGCAGATTTGCGCAAGGAATTTCTGGCATATGTCAGAAAACGAGGGCTTATGTTTGGGCTGTGGGGCCGCGTGCGCCTGGGCTACAATGAATCTCGCTTGTAGGCGACTGACAGGAGGGTCAATGAGCAAAGCTGATCAACAGTTTGTAACCATGTGCCGCGATATCTTGGACCATGGCACCACGACCGAGGGCCAAAAGGTCCGCCCGGTGTGGGAGGACGGCACCCCTGCCTATACCATTAAAAACTTTGGCGTTACGGCGCGCTATGACCTGCGCGAGGAGTTCCCCGCGCTTACGCTGCGTCGTACGGCGCTCAAGTCCGCTATGGACGAGATTCTGTGGATCTATCAAAAGAAGTCCAATAACGTCCATGACCTCAACAGCCATATTTGGGACGAGTGGGCCGACGAGACCGGCTCCATCGGCAAGGCGTACGGGTACCAGATTGGCCAGAAGAGCCATTATGCCGAGGGCGATTTCGACCAGATGGACCGCGTGCTGTACGATCTTAAGCACACGCCGTACAGTCGCCGCATCATGACGAACACCTATGTGTTTAGCGACCTGTCCGAGATGCACCTGTATCCGTGCGCTTACAGCGTGACCTATAACGTCGCGCAGCGTCCGCAGGACGACAAGCCGACGCTCAACATGATTCTCAACCAGCGTAGCCAGGATATTTTGGCCGCGAACAACTGGAATGTGTGCCAGTACGCTATTTTGCTGATGATGGTCGCGCAGTCGGTCGATATGATCGCTGGCGAGCTGCTGCATGTGATCGCCGATGCCCACATTTACGACCGTCATGTCGATATCGTCCGCGAGCTTATCGAGCGTCCGCAGTTTGCGGCTCCCAAGGTAACGCTCAATCCCGATGTGCATGATTTCTACGCGTTTACGACCGATGATTTGATCGTCGAGGGCTATGAGCACGGCCCGCAGGTCAAGAACATCCCCATTGCGGTGTAGGTGACGCTCATGACGTGTAAGCTATCTGCTATCGTCGCCGTGTGTGACGACTGGGGCATTGGGTGCGAGGGCGACATGGTGGTGTCCAATCGCGCCGACATGCGCCATTTTGTGGCATGCACCAAAGGTTGCCCGGTCATTATGGGGCGCAAGACGCTGCTGAGTTTTCCCGGTGGGCGTCCGCTCAAGAACCGCCGCAATATCGTGCTTACCCGCGACGAGGATTTTGTGGTCGAGGGCGTCGACGTGGTGCATAGCATCGACGAGGCCTTAGCGGCCGTGGCCGATGAGCCCGTTGCGTGGGTGATCGGCGGCGGCGAGGTGTATCGGCAGTTTTTGCCGTATTGCGTCGAGGCCGAGGTCACGCACAGCCATTGCACCCATGCCGTGGACACGTACTTTCCCGACTTGGACGCCGATCCCGCGTGGGGGATTGCGCGGCGTGGCGGTGTTGCCACGATTGCCTCGGGCGAGGGCGACGAGGGTGTCGATTATGAGTTCGTGACGTATCGTCGCGTTGAGGCGTAAATCGCCTGGCGCGAACGGTATCATCGGGTTGATTGAATGCATGGGGCGGCGCTTAGCGTCGCCTCGTTTGGTATAGATGTGCTGTAAAGAAGGGTGCGGGCTGGCTGCTATGACTGATGCCGTTGATGTTCTGCGAATCGATTCGCTCGAGGACGAGCGGCTCGATGCTTACGTGCGACTGACCGAGCGCGAGCTGCGCTGCGTGCTGGAGCCGCAAAAGGGCATCTTTATCGCCGAGAGCGCCAAGGTTATCGAGCGCGCGGTGCGTGCCGGATACCAGCCGGTGAGCTTTCTTTTGGGTGAACGCTGGCTCGACCAGATGATGCCGCTGTTTGAGCGCCTGGTTGTGCGCGAGGGCGCAGATCCGGTTCCTGTGTTCGTGGCCTCCATGGAGCTCATGGAGCAGTTGACGGGCTTTAACGTGACGCGCGGTGCGCTCGCGGCGTTTCGTCGCCCGCGGCAGATTCCGGTTGATGAGTTCTTGGGCGGCGTCGTAAAAGCTGCGGGTGAGCGCCCGGTGCGCGTATGCGTGCTCGAGGGTATTGTCGACCACACGAACGTGGGCGCGATTTTCCGCTCGGCCGCCGCGCTCAATGTCGACGGCATTCTGGTGAGCCCTACGTGCTGCGATCCGCTGTATCGTCGCTCGGCTCGTGTGAGCATGGGCACCGTGTTTCAGGTGCCGTGGACGCGTATCGGCAGTGAGGCGCGCGTGTGGCCGCATGA
>DBEWTR010000270.1:0-2349 GCA_048205775.1 Collinsella sp.
TGGTAACAGTACTCATATTTGCCGTTTTTTGCACACGGCACCTTGAGACGGGTGCCCCGGAGCTCCCCGTAGGGGAGCTCCAGGCTTCATGGGGGCACGAATGGTCCGCTCCGACCTGCAAAATCTGTGCTCACGGTGCGAATGACGCCCCTAACCTTAAACTTTAGCTTGAACTTAGCTATAATGCGCTACGTTCCTGCCAGGCTGTGGTTGCGGACGGACGAAATGTCCATCCTAGTCCAAGACAGACGCGGTCAAAGGGATCCACGTAAGCGACCGCGTGCGCGCGGCGCGATCATGGCGCGTCCTAGATGTAAGCCGCACCGTCCGTTCTACTTTCTTTGGGGCAATACCGCCTCGCGGACGAGCGGGCCAGTCGTGAAGGTGGCTACGGCCTCCCGAGCAAACACCCCGGTGCGCAAGTGTGGGGTCAAATACCAGGTCAGCTGGTGGGAACAACCCGTTATTCCGCGCAACGCACGGATTGTATACGACACAGAAGGCAGGGTAGTGGACATGGTGAGGGGCAGCTTGATGCACGCGGCTCGGTTAGGTGCTGGGACCGCGGCGGTCATTGCCGTATTGGGCTTGAGCGGATGCGCGTTCAATCCACTGTCCACGTTCACGACACCCACGATTGACCAGATCGAGCGCGAGACCGTTACCCCTACGGTGTCGGACGATGCCCTGGTCACTCCCGGCACCCTGACGGTTGCCCTCGATACCTCCGATGCTCCGCAGGCCATGCAGGGCGCCGATGGTAACCTCACGGGCTACGCGGTCGACGCTGCCCGCGCCCTTGCAAGTCGCATGGGCCTCAAGGTTGCCTTCGTCGATGCGTCTTCTGCCGATTCCGCGCTTGGCGACAAAAAGGCCGACATCTTCATTGGCGACATCAATTCCACGGACGGTGACATCAGCACGCTTGGTACTTGCCTGTACGACGCTGCGGCAGTGTTCGGAAAGACGAGCGATGGCGAGTCGCTGAGCGTTTCCACCGAAACGCTTAACACCGCTACCCTGGGCGTTCAGACCTCTTCGGCCTCGCAGGAAGCGCTCGCCAAGCAGAGCATCACGGCCAACCAAAAGACCTTCTCCAACATCAACGAGTGCTTTGAGGCGCTCGAGTCCGGCGAGATAGACTACGTGATTTGCGATTCCACGGCCGGCGGCTACCTTGCGCGCCTGATGAGCCAGATCTCTTACGTCGGCGCGCTCGAGACACCCTCGACGCTCGGCGTCGCGGGCCTCGCGGCCAACGATGAGCTATGCCGTGCCGTGAGCGATGCCCTCGACGGTATCACGGTCGATGGCACGCTCGAGGCGGTCCACTCCATCTGGTACGGCACGATGCCCTATGACCTCACCACCAAGACGGTCTCGGGCGCCGACGTGCAGCCGACCGACACCGGATCCAGCGAGTCTGCATCCTCCGATTCGAGCAGCGAGGGTACAACCTCCGAGGATAAATCGTCCAGCCAGGAGGGCACTATCACCGACGACGACATTAACAAGCTCAATAGCTAGTTATTGCTAGGGGTGGCGTCTCCTATGCGCTAGGAGAGATGCCTCTTCACGGTTTCAACACGCACTGCCGGGCTTCCCCGATGGGGGAGCCCGGCTTTTTCATCCCAATAAAACCAGCAGGTCAAAGCCAATTTTCGGGACCAAATACAAAGTCGCCGTCGCCCTCCTATAGCGCACTTTGCCACAGAAAAGTGCGAGACTTCGGTATGCGGTATCAAGCAATCGTTATTCGGGTCTTTGGGAATCCGCGTGATTAAATGCACGGCAATGGGTACATAGCCAGTACAGTAAGTCCCCGAGGCAGATTGGAGCCACGTATGGATATCAAGGTTTCTGGACGCAAGACGACGGTAACCGATGCTCTGCGTGCGCATGTGGATGAGAAGATCGGCGAGGCGCTCAAGGTTTTCGATATCGAGCCCATGACGGTCGACGTTGTACTTCGCTATGAGAAGAACCCCTCGAACCCCAACCCGGCAATCGTCGAGGTTACGGTTCGTGCCCGCGGTTCGGTGATCCGCGTTGCCGAGCACGGTGCAGATATGTACGCCGCCATCGACCTCTCCGCCGATAAGGTCACCCGCCAGCTGCGCAAGTTCAAGACCAAGGTCGTGGACAACCGCCAGGGCGGTGCCAGCGCAGCGGATGTCGCACCGGTCGAGCGCGTCGAGGATCTGGCCGACCTGCTGCTGCCCGAGGAGGAGGACGACCTGCTCGTCCGTGAGAAGGTCATTGAGGTCACCCCGATGACTGAGGAGCAGGCGCTGGTGCAGACCGATCTGCTCGGCCACGACTTCTACGTGTTCGAGAACGCGACGACTG
>DBEWTR010000285.1:0-17441 GCA_048205775.1 Collinsella sp.
CTTTGTGGTGGTTGGCGGCTAAGCGGTGGGGAGTCCTGGCGTGTTAGCCGGCTGCTGCGGCTTGACGCGGGCGTTGCGCCAGATGATTTGGATGATGTAACCGAGCATAAAGACAAAGGCCACGCCGCTGATGAAGTCACCTACGAGGGGAAGCCCCGTGAGGGCGCCTGCGATTACGCCGCCCACGGCTGCCATGGCGTAGCGGTTTTGGTTGTGTCCAACCATGCGGGCGATCGCGCACCCCGCAAAGGCACTCGACATCAACGCGATGCCGATAACGCCGCACAAGAGGGTTCCGGCAAGCGACAGACCAGCGATAGAGATAATCAGCAGTAGGACGGCGGGGACGATAGCAATCGTGCCCAGAAGACCGCTCACCCACAGGGGCATGGAGCGCTGGTGGAGCATGCCGGCGGCGCTGGCGGTCGCGCGCGGAAAGATGAGCTCGAGCAGCAGAGCGACAAAGCAGGTCGAGAGTGCCGCGGCGACGATACCGCCGATGACATCGTTAACGGTGGAAGTATCCTCGTTCTCGGTGCGGTCGATCTTGAGCGCACCGACCTCGGCTCCCGCGGCGCGCTCGGGGTCCTCGGAGACGTGCGCGTTCACGGTGCCGGTGATGTGGGCGTTCTTGCCCAGGATGAGCTTGTCGGCCCAAACCTCGACATCGCCCTTGACGGTGCCATCGATGGTCACCGTGTCGCCCGCAAGCGCTGCCGACTTGGTGGAGCCTCGCAGGGCAACCGTCTCGCCTATCGCGTAGAAACAGTTAGCGGTGCTGTCGGAATTGAGAACGACATGCTGGCCAGCAACGGTCACGCTGCCATCAACCGTGGTCTTGGCAATGTCGATGGTGCGTGCCGCCAGACGGACGGCGCCGCCCACCGTGCAGTCGCGGATCGAGAGAGTATCGCCCGTGGCGATGATATCGCGGTCGATGGACGTATCGTCCAAGTTGAGGGCCTGACCTGCCCAGTACAGGTCACCTTCGACGCCGGACGGATTGGCGTCATTGTCGGTCGCAAGTACGTTGCCTGCGGTGTCCGTGCCGGCGAACGACGCCGTGGGAAGCGCGGTGATCGCCAGCGCGATGAGCGCGAACAGGATGGTGATGCGGCCCCATGCTTTACGGCGCTGGGTCAACGGGAATTGATTACAGGGCATAGTGAATCCTTCGTCAGATGCTCGATATGCATCTAACAGGGTACCCAACGCGTGGGCGCTCTAAAAGAACCTCTCGGTTGCATTTCGAGGGGTTGTGTCGTGCTGCCTACTTTTTACGGTGCAAAAAGCGCGCGATGTCTTCTTCGGTGGGGCTTTTGATGTCAAAGCGCAGCGAGAGCCAGCGCAGGCCCATGGTCACGACAACGCATACGACCAGCGCGGCGACATTGCTCATGATGCCGCTCATAACGAGACACACATAGCTTGTCGATCCGGCGATGGCCGCGATGGCATAAAAGTTAGTGCGTTGGAAAATGCCCGGAACCACGCCCATAAAACCGTCGCGCAGCATGCCGCCGCCCACCGCGGTAAAAAAGCCCATCATGATGCACACCGCCGGCGCAAAGCCGTAGACCAGCGCCTTGTCTGCGCCGGTTGCCGCATAAATACCCACCGAGATGATATCGAGCAGGGGAATGAGCTTTTCGGGCTTGTCGACGATTGCCGGGAAGATGTAGATGATGGCCGCGGTGGCGATGGAGAGCGGGAGCGCCATCGGTTGGTTGAGGATGTAGACGTTGCCCACCTGCAGCGTCATATCGCGCAAAAGACCGCCGCCCAGTCCACAGACCACGGCGAGCGCGACGGCGCCCACCAGGTCGAGTTTGTGCTCGCGTGCGACCAACACGCCCGAGATCGATGCCGCGACGACGGCGAACATCTCGAGCCAAAACGGGATGGCAACCATGGCATCCGAGGCGTGTGCGGTAACGATCATAGCGGCGGCAACGGGCAAGATGGGGTCCTTTGAGTTACGGGTTTAGACAATGCCCGTACATAGTACATGTTCGGCGCCGATTGCGATCCTATTGCTCGGTAAACGGTCGGGACTAGATGCGGGCGTGGCGTTGCTGGAATGCCAGGGATCCAAAACATGTACGTCACCCTCCAAAAACGACATTTTTCGACATCTTTGGAGGCTGACGTACATGTTTGGATTGAGCTCACAGCATGAGTGAGTTAATTTACTCACATCCGGTATATTCCCCCACTTCAACGGACATAAGAGTTGGATACCGGCTCAGAGCGAGAGGCCCTCAATGGATACTCCTGTTCTCATTTCGCATAAAACCGCATGGCTTGTCCATCATGCGCCCCAGAATTTGGTTCAGTCTCTTGCGCGGCACGACTACCAGATAGGCGTACGAGGCATCTCCACCCAGCAACGCGTTGCGCGCATACGACAGGCCCTTACCGACTGTGGCATTCCGTCCGATGTGCTCAAAACTATCGATATCTCGGTTGTATTCGAATTCGAGCGAATTCGCACCAAAGGTGTCATTTGCCACATTCTTGGACAAAATCTTCCCTACGAGCATATTGACGAGTTGACGCCCGGAATCTTCATCACCGACGAAGCCTTCACCTTCGTGCTCGCTGCCGAGTGGATGGATAGGATCGAATATCTCGAATATGGCTATGAAGTTTGCGGCGATTATCGCATGAGGCTCAATCCCGCCGACCATTATACCGAGCAACCAGCCACCACCTCCAAGGATGAAATAACCGAACTGCTCGATCGGCACCCCGGCAAATCCGGTGCCACACGTGCACGGCTCGCGCTCAGGCACATCTACGATCACTCGGCCTCGCCTATGGAGACCGCTTCGGCAATCGCCCTCTCGCTCCCAACAAGCGAAGGCGGGGTTGGCATCCGAGGTATCGAACTCAACAAACCGCTCGAGATCCCTCAACGTCTCTGGCATTGCGCCAAAGCTCGAACACTCAAAATCGATGCGCTCGTTACCTACAAGCGCAGGGAGCTCGGTATCGAATATAAGGGCGGCTTTCACGATGAGTTCGAGCGCAAGGGGGCAGATGCGGAGCGAGAGGCCGTTCTCTCCCAAATGGGATATCGAATCGTTACGCTCACTTCGGCTCAGTTCGGTAGCCAGCTCGCCTTTCACCGCGCCATGAACAACATTCGCGAAGCACTCGGCATGCCTCGCTGTACCGACACCGGGTACCAGCGAGAGCAAAACGAACTACGCAAGGCGCTTATCCGCAACTGGAAAGGCATGCGAGACGAGGAGGCGCCTTCCGAATAGTGCCACTCCCGTGAGCTCAATCCAAACGTGTACGTCAGCCTTCAAAGATGTCAAAAAATGTCGTTTTTGGAGGGTGACGTACATGTTTGGTTGGGATGTGCGGCCGAGAGGGGATCCGATAACAAAAAAGCCCCCGATCTGGGAGCTTTCTCAACCAAAATGGCGGAGGAGGAGGGATTCGAACCCTCGTGACCTTATACAGGCCAAACGGTTTTCGAGACCGCCGCATTCAACCACTCTGCCACCCCTCCGCGTGGGGTAAAAACAAAGCAGGCTCGAAGGCCTGCTTTGGAATTAACTGGCGGAGAGTCAGGGATTTGAACCCTGGAGACGCTTTTGACGCCTACACGATTTCCAATCGTGCTCCTTCGGCCACTCGGACAACTCTCCGTTAAATGCGAAAGTCAGTATACACGAGGAATCGCAAAGTGCAAACAGAAAAGTTGGCATTTTTTAAAACGCTTGGCCGCGTTTGGCGTTGCAGCGGGGTTTGAGATGCCAAAAAACGGCTTCCGACCAGCGTAGTTGATCAACTCAATTGTTCAAAAGGGGTATTTATAAGCGATTTGGCAATGAATTTAAAAATCTTTGGGTGGTGCTGTGGGCCACTGGTATGCATTTTGCGACCACAACCATGCGCCCGTTGACCTGCGACTTGGCTCAGCTTGTCCTCACGGCACCGTATCTTGTCCACAGATCCGTCAAGCTTTTGGTCAGCATTTGGTTGGAATGCGCATGAAACGTCGTGCGAGTATGGGCATATGTGGAGGTCATGAGGTTGTAGCTGCATATTCTTGCAGCCTAGGAGGTTGAAAGATATTATTACCAAGTCTTTTCCTGCTTCAGGCGCACCTTCACGACCTGAAGCCACATTTGCCCAGAGGAGGTGACAATATGAAGGCTTATGAACTGCTGTTCTTTGTTGACCCGTCGCTCGACCCCGAGACTCGTCTCGCTGTTATGAAGCGTATCGATACCACGATCGCTGAGGGCGCTGGCAAGGTCGACTCCGTTGACGAGTGGGGCAAGCGCAAGCTCGCCTACGAGATCAACGACCTCACCGATGGTGACTACACCCTCATCAACTTCCACGCAGATCCTACCCAGATCGCCGAGCTTGATCGCGTCCTGCGCATCACCGACGCTGTGGTCCGCCACATGATCGTCCGTCGCGACGACCAGGAGTAAGACTGTCGTTTTGGACTGGGCTTGTGCCCCAAGAGGAAGTAGTGAGTTATGAGCATCAATCGAGTGAACATCACCGGTAACCTCACCCGCGATCCCGAGCTGCGCGCCACCGCCGGCGGAACCCAGGTTCTGTCCTTTGGCGTTGCCGTGAACGATCGTCGCCGCAACGCGCAGACTGGCGAGTGGGAGGACTATCCCAACTTTGTCGACTGCACCATGTTCGGCACCCGCGCCGAGGCCGTGAGCCGTTTCCTGGCAAAGGGAAACAAGGTCGCGATCGAGGGCAAGCTGCGCTACAGCTCTTGGGAGCGCGACGGCCAGCGCCGGAGCAAGCTTGAGGTCATCGTCGATGAGATCGAGTTTATGAGCTCCCGTGGTGGCCAGGGTGGCTACGATCAGGGCGGTTACGCCCCCGCAGCTCCCGCGCCCGCAGCACGTCCTGCCGCGCCGGTGGCTACGCCGCCCGCGGTCGACGTCTACGATGAGGACATCCCGTTCTAAGGGTTGTTCACCTATTTTTGAGTGAGAGGCGGCTTCGGTTCGCCGAAGTTGCCAAATGAAAGGTATTTTGACATGGCTAATGATTTTTCTGCACGTCAGCCGCGTCGTAAGTACTGCCAGTTCTGCAAGGAGAACACTGAGTTCATCGACTATAAGGACACTCAGCTTCTCCGTAAGTACATGACCGACCGTGGCAAGATCAAGCCCCGTCGCGTCACTGGCGCTTGCACGCAGCATCAGCATGACATCGCCAACGCCATCAAGCGCGCCCGCGAGATGGCTCTCCTGCCGTACACCGTCCCCGTGGTTTCCTCTCGTGGCAACCGCGACCGCGGCTAAGAAGGGAGACGCATCATGAAGGTTATTCTTCTCGATGAGATCAAGGGCAAGGGCGGCGAGGGTGACGTCGTAGAGGTCGCTCAGGGTTATGCTGAGAACTTCCTGTTCCCCAAGAAGCTCGCTGTTGCCGCCACCAAGGGCAACCTCAAGCAGCTTGACGAGCGTCGCAACAACATCGCCAAGCGCGAGGCCGTCCGTCTGGCTACCGCCAACGAGACCAAGGCTGCCTTCGAGGGCAAGACGGTCACCGTTGACGTCAAGGTCGGCGACGAGGGCATCCTCTTTGGCTCCGTTACCGCCGCTATGGTCGCTGACGCCATCAAGGCTCAGCTCGGTATGGACATCGACCGCAAGCGCGTCGAGCTCGGTAAGCCCATCAAGGTTGCCGGTGCCCACACCGTTGCCATCTCGCTGTACCGCGAGATCAAGGCCGAGGTTGTCGTTCTCGTCGGCGTTACCGCCGAGGAGCTCGCTGCCGAGGCTGAGGTCGAGGAGGCCGCTGAGGTCGCCGAGGCCGAGACCGCCGAGGTCGAGACTGAGGCTGCTGCCGAGTAGCATTTGCTGCAACGCAACAATCTTGTTCTAAGAAGGGCGCTCTGGGAAACCAGGGCGCTCTTTTGTTTTTTGCGCTGAGCGAGTGTCATGGTGAACGTTGCGTCGAAGTCCTATATGCAGGACCGTTCATCCGTTTGGTTCGGTGATGATTGGCGGCGCGCGGCGCGTTTTGGGACCGTGGCTGATACTATGGATGCTCGCAAGCGATATGAATGAGGATGCTCATGGCATATGACGATAGGGAGACCGGGCTGACGGTCGAGGACCGCGGCTCAAAGTTGGGTCTTCCCCAAAACCAAGATGCAGAGGCCAATGTACTGGCCGCTATGCTGCTATCGCCCGAGGTGGTCGAAGAGGCCCAGGTCGAGCTGCAGCCTGATGACTTCTACCGGCCCATTCATAAGACCATCTATACCGCGATGGTCGATATGTACAACAGCCGCATTCCCATCGACTCCATCTCGCTGATCGATTACCTGAGAAGCATCAACAAGCTCGATGCCGTGGGCGGCGAAGCGTACATTTTGGAGTTGATGGGTCAGACCTTGTCGCTCGTCAACTGGCAGCACCATGCCGCCATCGTCCGTCGCGACTCGATGCTGCGCGAGCTGATCGGCGCCACCAACGAGATCAACGCGCTGGCATATAACGCCCCCACCGACACCAAAGAGGTTGTCGAGCTGGCCGAGAGCAAGCTGCTCAAGGTCACGGCACGCGAGGTCAAGTCGAGCTACAAGACGCTGACCGAGTTTATGGTCGAGGCCTATAACGAGGCCGAGGAAGTGTGCCAGGCCGGTGGCCAGGCTGCGGGCGTGCCCACGGGCTTCCCGTCGCTCGACCGCATGCTCATGGGCTTCCGCGAGGGCCAGCTCATCATTATCGGCGCCCGCCCTGCTGTAGGTAAGACGTCGTTCGCTCTGAACCTGGCACTTAACGCTGCCGCTGCTGGTTATACCGTCGGCTTCTTCTCACTGGAGATGTCGGGCAAGGAAATTGCCCAGCGTCTGATTTGCGCCTACGCCATGATCTCAATCAGCGACTTCCGCATGGGCCGCATTAGCCCCGAGCAGTGGGCCAATATCAACGAGGCCACGCAGACCTTGTCCAAGCTCGATATTCTGATCGACGATACGCCCGGCACCACAGTGACCGAGATTCGCGCCAAGAGCCGCCGCATGCTCCATAACAAGGAGAAGGCAATCATCATCCTGGACTACCTGCAGCTGGTGAGTCCTCCGCCGGGACGCCGCTCCGAGAGCCGTACCGTCGAGGTTTCGGAGATGTCGCGTGGTCTTAAGATCATGGCCAAGGAGCTCAAGATCCCGCTCATCGCGCTGTCGCAGCTCTCGCGTCAGGTCGAATCCCGTACCGGCAAGCGCCCGCAGCTTTCCGACCTTCGTGAATCGGGCTCCATCGAGCAGGACGCCGATATCGTTATGTTCTTGGACCGCTCCGCCGACGAGGCCGAGGCCTCGCGCGACGATCGACCCGACGAGGGCGTTACGCGTATCGTCGTGGCCAAGAACCGTTCGGGCCCGATCGGCGACGTCGACCTGATGTTCCTGCCGGCATCCACCAAGTTCTATGAGCTTGATGGGGCACATGCCGAGGAGTAGGACAGGCGCCCGTTGCACGGGTATACTGGGAATGTTTTGTGCTTCTGCGTGCCGGCATGGCGCGTAGACAGGCCATGAATGTAAGGAGTAAACATGCCGTCAACCGTTTTGGTCGGTGCCCAGTGGGGCGATGAGGGCAAGGGTAAGATTTGCGATCTGGTCGCCGGCGACTTCGATGCCGTCGTGCGCTACTCGGGCGGCAACAACGCCGGTCACACCATCGTCGTCAACGGCAAGAAGTACGGCCTGCACCAGGTGCCCTCCGGCATCATGTATTCCGACCACGTGTCGGTGATCGGTAACGGCTGCGTCGTCAACCCCAAGGTTGTCCTTGAGGAGATCGACATGTTCGAGGCCGACGGCATCACCACCAAGAACCTCAAGATTAGCGGCAACGCGCATGTCATCATGCCGTACCACATCGATCTGGATGGCGCCTTTGAACAGAAGCTCGGCAAGAAGAACATCGGTACCACCAAGCGCGGCATCGGTCCGTGCTATCAGGACAAGATGGCCCGCATTGGCCTGCGCATGCAGGACATGCTGGACGAGACGCTGTTCCGCGACAAGCTGGAGACCGCTCTTGCCCGCGTGAACCCCGAGCTCGAGCTCATCTACAACCTGCCCACCTATACCGTGGACCAGATTTGCGACGAGTACCTGCCGATGGCCGAGCGCCTGCGTCCCTACATCACCGAGACGAGCCTGCTGCTCAACAACATGATCGACGAGGGCAAGGACCTGCTGTTTGAGGGCGCCCAGGCGACGCTGCTCGACATCGACCACGGCACCTATCCGTACGTGACGTCTTCCAACTGCACCGCCGGCGGCGCCATTACCGGTTCCGGCGTCGGCATGAAGAACGTCGACCGCGTGCTGGGCGTCATGAAGGCCTATATCACCCGCGTCGGTTCGGGTCCCATGCCCACCGAGCTTTCCTATGAGTCCGAGGCCGGTCACACGCTGACCGAGGAGGGCTATGAGTACGGCGTGACCACCGGTCGCCGTCGTCGCTGCGGCTGGTTTGACGGCCCTATCGCCAACTATGCCTCGCGCGTCAACGGCCTCACCGATATCGCCATGACCAAGCTCGACGTGCTTTCGGCCTTCGACACCATTAAGGTGTGCGTGGCCTACGACGTCGATGGCGAGCGCTATACCAGCGTGCCCGAGCATCAGGTTCGCTTTGAGCACGCCAAGCCCATCTACGAGGAGCTTCCTGGCTGGAAGTGCGATATCACCGGCTGCCGCAGCTTTGAGGAGCTGCCGCAAGAGGCTCAGGACTACGTGGCGTTTATCGAGGATCTGGCACACACCCGCGTGACGTTCATTGGCGTTGGCGCTGGTCGAGAGCAGATCATCAACCGATTCTGGAAGTAATCGGGACTATTTGGTTATTGCGATATACCCCTTTGCAGCCCGGACGGGCGGCCGAGGGGTATATTTGCTTGCAAAGGGCTCGCGCGGAGCGGGCCGTTAATCCATAGAGGAGGCACCCTTGAAGGCGGACACTCAAACCATCGACATCCTGTTGTTGGGCAGCGGCGGCCGTGAGCATGCTTTGGCAGCTAAGCTCGCAGCATCACCGCGCGCCGGCAAGCTCTACATCGCGCCGGGTAACGGCGGCACCGCGAGCTGCGGCGAGAACGTTGTTCTCGACGACTGCGATCCTGCGGCCGTGGCGGCGTTTGCTCAGAGCCACGGATGCGGACTCGTGGTAATTGGCCCCGAGGCTCCGCTCGTGGCGGGCGTGGCCGACGCCGTGCGCGCGGCGGGTATTCCCTGCTTTGGCCCGGGTGCCGAGGGTGCCCGTATGGAGGGCTCCAAGCTATTCTCCAAGCAGCTCATGGAGCGTGCCGGCATTCCGACGGCCGCCTACGGCTCGTTCACCGACGAGGCTTCGGCTCTCGCCTACGTACGCGAGCAAGGCGCCCCGCTGGTCGTGAAGGCTGACGGCCTTGCCGCAGGCAAGGGCGTTATCGTGGCGACCGAACTTGAGCAGGCCGAGGAAGCCGTGCGCGAGTGCTTTGGCGGCGCCTTTGGCGATGCCGGCAACACCGTGGTTATCGAGGAGATGCTCGTTGGTCCTGAGTGCTCGCTGCTGGCCTTTACCGACGGCAAGACCGTGCGCCCCATGGCCACCTCGCAGGACCACAAGCGCGCGCTCGAGGGCGACAAGGGCCCCAACACCGGCGGCATGGGCGTCTACAGCCCGGTGCCCATCGTGACTGACGAGGAGCACGCCACCATGGTGAAGGTCATGGAGCAGACCGTGGCCGAGCTCGCTGCCGAGGGCATCGACTACCGCGGCTGCCTGTATGGCGGCTTTATGCTCACCCCCGCCGGCCCCAAGGTGCTGGAGTTCAACGCCCGCTTTGGCGACCCCGAGACGCAGGTCGTGCTGCCGCGCCTCAAGAACGACCTGGTCGAGGTTATGCTCGCCTGCGCCAACTGCGAGCTTGATCAGATTAAGCTCGACTGGCGTGACGAGTGGGCCGTGGCTGTTGTTCTGACGAGCGCGGGCTATCCCGGCAGCTACGAGAAGGGCAAAGTCATCACCGGCATCGCCGACGCCGAGGCCATGGAGAACGTGACCGTGTACCATGCCGGCACCGCCGTGATGGACGGCCGGCTCGTGACCAACGGCGGCCGTGTGCTTGCCGTGACCGCGCTGGGCGATACGTTTGAGAACGCCCGCAACCTTGCCTACGAGGCCTGCGAGAAGATTGATTTTGAGGGCAAGACCCTGCGTCACGACATCGGCCTGCGCGCGCTGCGCGGCCGCGACGCCTGGGATGCCTAAATCCGAGAGGAATGAGACGGATGGACGAGAAGAACGAAGAGCTCGTGGACGCGCAGATCGTCGAAGAGGACAGCCGCGTGTATGGGCACGCCGAGGGCGAGCCTGGTGGCGAGGTCGCTGACGAGCCGGCGCTGGTGCTGGGCGATGACGACCCGCACGATGCCGAGCTGCACGAGAAGATTCTTTCGGAGGAGTGCGCCTGGAAGGGCAAGATCCTCGACGTCCACCGTCTTGAGGTTGAGCTGCCCAACGGTCGCCGCAGCGCCCGCGATATCGTTCGCCATCCGGGTGCGGCGGCTGTTGTGGCACTGACCGAGAGCGGCAAGATCGTACTGGTGCGTCAGTACCGCACCGCCATCGACCGCGTGACGGTCGAGATTCCCGCCGGCAAGCTCGATCCAGGTGAGGACCCGCTCGATTGCGCCAAGCGCGAGCTGCATGAGGAGACGGGCTTTAGGGCTGGTCGCATTCGCTTTTTGACGTCGATTGTCACGTCCTGTGGTTTTTGCGATGAGATCATCCACATCTACTTGGCTACCAAGCTCGAGTTTGATGCGCCCAACCCCGATGATGACGAGTTTGTCAACGTGGACCTGGTGCCGCTGCACGAGCTGATTGACGCCGTGCTCGACGGCAAGATCGAAGACGCCAAGACCGTCGTAGGCGCCTTGGCCTGCGACAGCATCGCTCACCGCCTTGGGGGCACGGAGCTCTAGGTTACGCGGTTTTACCAAACCGCGTAACGAGTCGACGCTGCAAACGCCCCTAAGCGGCAATCTGCCTTTCAATCGTCGCTCGCGTACCGAAGTACGCGTCGCTCCTCTTTCAAGGCACCTTGCTCGCTTAGGGACGTTTTCGCTGACGTTGCTAGAACATCGGCGTTATGTTTGTTGGGACGCTTTGTTTTCAGCCCGACCGGCTTAACCGGATTTATCACGCTATTTATTTCTCTTCGAGGACTGCATGTTTAAGAGGTTTCTTTCGTATTACGAGCCCCAGATGGGGCTTTTTGTTGCTGATACTGTTTGCGCTCTGGTGCTTGCTGCCATTGACCTTGCGTTTCCTATTATTCTGCGCAATTTGACCGGTGGGCTGTTTACCCAGGGTCAGGCTGCCATTATGCAGGCGCTCGGCATGATCGCGGTGGGCTTGGTGCTGATGTATGCCGTCCGCTGCGCCTGCCGCTATTTTGTGAGCTATTGGGGTCACGTGATGGGCGCGCGTATGGAGTCCAAGATGCGCGAGGACCTGTTCGACCAGTATGAGCGCTTTAGCTTTGCGTACTTCGACCGCAACAGCTCGGGCGACATGATGAGCCGCGTGGTCAACGACCTGTTCGATATCTGCGAGGCGGCGCACCACGTGCCCGAGTGGATCATCATCTGCGGCATCGAGATCATCGGCTCGTTTGTGATCCTCTTTACCATCGCCCCGGTGCTGGCACTTGCCATGGCTGTGGTGACGGCGGCGTTTGCGGTCATCATGTTTTGGCAGAACATGCGTATGCGCGAGGTCTTTAGCGACAACCGCAAAAAGATCAGTGGCATCAATGCGCAGCTGCAGGATTCGCTGGCGGGCATGCGCGTAGTCAAGAGCTTTGCCAACGAGGAGACCGAGCGCGCCAAGTTCCGTGCCTCTAACGATCGCTACCTTTCGTCCAAGGAGAACATGTATCACGCCATGGGCGTCTACACCGCGACGTATGGTCTGCTCTCGGGCGTGCTGTACGTGATCGTGGTGCTGCTAGGCGGCTGGCTGGTCGCCCAGGGACAGCTGCAGGCGGTCGATATGGCGACCTTTGCACTCTATATTTCGCTGTTCTGCACGCCGCTCGAGACGCTCGTCAATTCGGCCGAAACGTATCAGAAGGCTATCGCCGGCTTTAAACGTATGGACGAGGTGCTCTCGACCGCGCCGGATATCCAGGACAAGCCGGGCGCTACGGATCTGCAGGTGACTGCCGGCGCCGTGGAGTATCACGACGTGTGCTTTAACTACGAGGATGTCGAGCTGGGCGAGGGCTATGCCGACGAGCGTCCCGTTATCGACCATATGGACCTGTCCATCAAGCCCGGGCAGACCATCGCTTTGGTTGGCCCTTCGGGCGGCGGCAAGTCCACGACCTGTTCGCTGCTGCCGCGTTTTTATGACGTGGCTGCCGGATCCATTAGCATCGACGGCCAGGACGTGCGCGATGTGACGCAGCAGAGCCTGCGCCGCGCCATCGGCCTGGTGCAGCAGGATGTCTATCTATTTGACGGTACGATTGGCGAGAACATCGCCTACGGCAAGCCGGGCGCCACGGCAGAAGAGATCGCCGAGGCCGCCCGTCGCGCCAACATCGATGCCTTTATTGAGTCGCTTCCGCAGGGCTACGACACCGTGGTGGGCGAGCGCGGCAGCCGTCTTTCGGGCGGACAGAAGCAGCGCGTTGCCATCGCGCGCGTGTTTCTCAAGAACCCCAAGATCCTGATTTTGGACGAGGCGACGAGTGCTTTGGATAACGAGAGCGAGGAGGCGGTGCAGGAGTCACTCGAAGAGCTGGCACGCGGCCGCACCACGATTATTATCGCCCACCGTCTTTCGACCATTAAGCATGCCGATGAGATTGCGACCGTTGAGCATGGTCGCGTTGTGGAGCGTGGCACGCACGAGGAGCTTCTCGCCCGTGGCGGCACCTATGCCCGTTACTATCGAATGCAGTTCGAAGGTGCGCGTGCGCACGAGCTCGACTGATTGATATGACAGGAAGTTTATGGCTGACAAGAACCCTTTGACTCCGGAAGAAGTGACGGAGTTATTCTCCGAAATCGATGCATCCGGCGTCTTGGATCCCACGCTCGCCAAAAAGCGTACCGAGCGCATGCGTGAGAAGGAGGCCGCGGCCAAGCGCGGTGACAAAGCGGCGCTAGCGCAGCTGCGCAGCGAGGACCGCGCGAGCCAGGCAAAACATATCGACCCGCTGTCCGAGGACGATCCTTCGGGCTCGCAGGTGAGCCATACCATTACGAAGACCGCGATGGCCGTGGTCATCGGTATTTTGGTGCTGATCGTGGGCATGCAGATTGGCTACGGCGTGATGCGTCGTCTGAACACCGCCAACCTGTCCGAGAGCGTTTCGGTCGATACCGTTTCGACCGCGCTCAAGGGTGGACTTGAATGGGGCAACGGCTTTACGCAGTTCCCGCTCGACTTTACCGTCGATGAAGCCGATGAACGCACGGGCACGGTCGAGGTGACGGTGTTGGACACATCGTCTGCCAACGAGCTCGAGCTGCTGTCCAACGGGCAGATTCAGGCCGCGGCGCTTGCGACCAACGCGTTGCTCAACGATAAGATCGACCGCGTGGTGTATAACGTTCACGCCTATATCGACGAGGATAGCAACATTCAGCACGATTCCTTCTTTGGCATGTTCCCCGCGCGCGGCCACCAGAGCGCCATTTTGACGTTCGTGTGGACCAAGAGCTCATCTAACGCCACGAGTATCGACTGGAAGATGCGCATCGTGAGTATGGATGACACCATCGCCGAGCGCATTCAGAAGCAGGTGAACTCGGTGTCGTCGTTAATTGAAGACCCGGTGGTGAGCCAGACCAAGATTGACGAGGAAAAGGCCGAGCGTAACCTGGAGCATCGTCTGCATGGCCGCGAGATTTTCCGCGGCGGCAAGCCCGATCGCACACCGTCCGAACTGCTGGATCAGGACAAGAAATAATAAGACGCCATCATCCCGCGTGAGCCACAAGCCCGCGCGGGATGATTTTTTAATCCCCGTCCCAGAAAAATCATTATGCATAGAAAGTCATAATTATCATTTCGTAAACAGTTCGATGAAATTAACGCCATGAGGCATGCTTGCGGTTACAATACCGCGAGGCCTAACTACACACCTTTAAGCCGGTCCTGTGAGACCGGGAAGGAGAATTATGGCGAACAACCATACCGCGGGCGCTGCCGCCCGCACCTTCGCGCCCAGCGAGCTTTGCCAGCGTATGCTGGCCAAAACCAGCAAGGGCACCTGCGGTCCCTGCATCCTGTATCTTGAGGATGGGACCATTTTTTATGGACGTGCATGCGGTGCCGAGGGTACCGCGACCGGCGAAGTCTGCTTCAACACCTCGCTCGAGGGCTACTTTGAGGTCATGACCGACCCGAGTTATGCCGGCCAAATCGTAACCATGACCTATCCGCAGATCGGCAACTACGGTATCGACGAGGCCGACGTCCAGTCGGCCTTCCCCGGCGACGCCGTGCGCCCTGCGAGCGCTCCGGCCATGCGCGGCATGATCGTTCGCGACATGTGCGCCACGTCTTCCAACTGGCGCTCGGCCGTCAGCGTGCCGGAGTACCTGCGTGCCCACGGCATCGTCGCTATCGAGGGCGTCGACACCCGCGCTCTTGTGCGCCGCCTGCGCGACAACGGCTCCAAGATGGGCATTATCTCGACGGAAATCTTTGACGTCGTCGAGCTTGCCGAGCGTCTGGCCGCAGCGCCGACGCTGGTGGGCGAGAACCTGGTCAAGACCGTGAGCTGCCCTGAGCCCCACGAGTTTGCAGCTGCCGACCTGCCCGCTACGCATGACTTTGCGCTTGCCCCTGCCGCCCCCGCCCGCCACAACGTGGTCGCCTACGACTGCGGCGTCAAGCGCGGCATTCTGGAGGGCCTCGTCCGCGCCGGCTGCGACCTTACTGTCGTGCCGTGGGATACGCCCGCGAGTGAGGTGCTCGACATGAATCCCGACGGCGTCTTTTTATCCAACGGCCCCGGCGACCCCGATGCCGTGGTGGAGACCTATGAGCAGGTGCAGCAGCTGATCGGCAAGGTGCCGGTCTTTGGCATTTGCCTCGGTCACCAGATGATCAGCTTGGCGTGTGGCGCCCAAATGGAAAAGCTTAAATTCGGTCACCGTGGCGGTAACCAGCCGGTTATGAACCTGGTGAGCCGTCGCGTGGAGATCACCGCGCAAAACCACGGCTTTGGCCTGCTGTTCCCAAGTCTGGGCAAACTGATCCCGGAGCTTTCCGGCGGCGAGACCGAGCATGAGGCCGACGGCGACCTGCGCGCCTGGGTGCGTCGCGGCATCGCGCCGGTCGTGATGAACGAGCGCTTCGGCCGCATTCGCCTGACGCACGTGAACCTCAACGACGGCACCGCCGAGGGCATCCAGCTGCTCGACGCCCCGTGCTTCTCGGTCCAGTACCACCCCGAGGCCTCGCCCGGCCCCACCGATGCCCACTATCTCTTTACCGCCTTTACGCGACTCATGGACGGCGAGGAGAACTACCTGGACATCGACACCGCGAAGGACCGCCTTGCCGGCTGGAATTTTGCCGAGACCGCCGCGACCGAGACCGAGGAGAACTAACATGCCGAAACGTACTGACATCAAGCGCATCCTCGTCATTGGTTCGGGCCCCATCGTTATTGGCCAGGCCTGTGAGTTCGACTACTCCGGCGCCCAGGCCTGCAAGGTGCTCAAGGAGGATGGCTTTGAGGTCATCCTGGTCAACTCCAACCCGGCGACCATCATGACCGACCCGGGTCTTGCCGACCGAACCTATGTCGAGCCCATCACCGCTGAGTTTATCGAGCGCGTAATCAAGAAAGAGCGCCCGGACGCGCTGCTGCCCACGCTGGGCGGCCAGACCGGTCTGAACGCCGCCGTCGAGCTGGCGAAAGACGGCACGCTCGACAAGTATGGCGTCGAGATGATCGGCTGCGACCTGGCCGCCATCGAGCGCGGCGAGGACCGCAAGCTCTTTAACGAGGCCATGGCCGAGATTGGCCTGGAGGTCGCGCGCTCGGGCTATGCCTATAGCGTGGCTGACGCCGAGGCTATCGCCGAGCGCGTGGGCTATCCCTGCGTGCTGCGTCCGAGCTTTACCCTCGGCGGTGCCGGCGGCGGCATCGCGCATACCCACGAGGAGCTCGTCTCTATCGTGAGCCAGGGCCTGGAACTCTCGCCTGCTCATGAGGTGCTGGTCGAGGAGTCCATCGAGGGCTGGAAAGAGTATGAGATGGAGGTCATGCGTGACCACGCCGGCAACGGCATCATCGTGTGCTCCATCGAAAACCTCGACCCCATGGGCGTACACACCGGCGACTCCATCACCGTGGCGCCGGCGCAGACGCTCTCCGACCTTGAGTATCAGCGCATGCGCGTGGCCTCGCTCGCCATTCTGGAGAAGATCGGCGTCGAGACCGGTGGCTCCAACGTGCAGTTTGCCGTGAACCCCAACACCGGTCGCTTGATCGTCATCGAGATGAACCCGCGCGTGAGCCGTTCGTCTGCGCTGGCCTCCAAGGCCACGGGTTTCCCCATCGCCAAGGCCGCCGCGCGTCTGGCTGTGGGCTATACGCTCGACGAGATCGTCAACGACATCACCAAGGCCACGCCCGCCTGCTTTGAGCCCACGATTGACTACTGCGTGGTCAAGGTGCCGCGCTTTGCCTTCGAGAAGTTCAAGGGTGCCGACCCCACGCTCACCACGCGCATGAAGGCCGTGGGCGAGATCATGGCGATTGGCCGCACCTTTGAGGAGGCCTTCGGCAAAGCCATGCGCTCGCTGGAGGACGGTCACCAGGGTATCTGCGCCGGTGGCAAGGAGGGTGCCGATAAGCTGAGCGACGATGAGCTCGCTCAGGCCGTGGCAACCCCGACCGAGCACCGCATCTTCTTTGTGGTCGAGGCCCTGCGCCGTGGCTGGGACATCGCTCGCATCCATGCCACCTGTGGCATCGACCCGTGGTACCTCAACCGCATCAACGACATGGTGCAGGTCCAGGAGAGCATCCGCGGCCTGCGTGTGGAGGATATCGACGCCGACGCGATGCGCCTGCTCAAGCAGTACGGCACGAGCGACGCCGAGATTGCCGCGCTGACCGGCTCGGACGAGCGCTTTGTGCGCGCCTATCGCAAGGGTCTGGGTGTGGTTCCCAGCATGAAGACGGTCGATACCTGCGCTGCGGAGTTCTCGAGCGCCACGGAGTACCACTACAAGACGTACGAGAACATCTACCGCACGAGCCCGGATGCCAAGAAGTGCGTTGCCCCCGACGAGACCACGCCGGCAGATAAGCCCAAGGCGATGATTCTGGGTGCCGGTCCCAACCGTATTGGCCAGGGTATCGAGTGCGACTACGGCTGCGTGCATGCGAGCTAG